>CAZBOQ010000246.1:0-3376 GCA_964493555.1 uncultured Gammaproteobacteria bacterium
GCTGACACGCGGATTTAAAGTTTTCCGCTATACCAGCCGCCTACTAGGCTATTATCAATCCATGACTACGGATAATCACTTTGCCGAACCAGTGCGAGAGCGCACAATTTATTCGGTATCGCGCCTCAACCATGAGGTGCGCGCTATGCTGGAAGGAAGCTATGCCCAAATCTGGGTCGAAGGCGAGATCTCGAACTTGGCGCGCCCCGCTTCGGGCCACGTCTATTTCTCACTGAAGGACCAGTCCTCGCAAATACGCTGCGCCCTATTCAAATCCCATGCAAAACAGCTCGGTTTCGCGCTCGACAATGGAACCTTGGTTGTGGCACGCGCCCGGGTTAGTTTGTACGAGGCGCGGGGCGATTATCAGCTCATCGTTAGTCAAATGGAACCAGCCGGTGAGGGAGCTTTACGACTGGCCTTCGAGCAGCTTAAGCAAACGCTGGACAAGCAGGGCTTGTTCGCCGCCGAGCGCAAACGCGCGCTTCCGAATTTTCCGACTCAGCTCGGAGTAGTGACTTCCCCCAGCGGGGCCGCACTACGCGATGTGCTGAGCGTGCTCAAGCGCCGATTTCCGGTATTACCAGTGGTCGTCTATCCGGTACCAGTGCAAGGAGGTCACGCGCCTGCGGCGATCGCTGCGATGCTCCAGACTGCGACCAAACGCCAGGAATGTGATCTCCTCATACTAACCCGCGGCGGCGGTTCTCTGGAGGATCTTTGGGCATTCAACGACGAGCGTGTCGCACGGGCGATAGACGCCTGCGAGATCCCTATCATCAGCGCAATCGGCCATCAAATCGATTTTACTATTGCCGACTTTGTCGCTGATTTGCGCGCACCAACACCATCGGTAGGCGCAGAACTCGCAAGTCCAGACCAACTCGAGATCCTCGACACGGTCAACACTGGTCGAAGACGGCTAGTAGCAGCCACGGTAACAGGACTGAAACAGTTGCAACGATCAGTGAGGTTTATTGACAGGCGTCTAGTCCCTCCCGGCAGGCGTTTGCAGGAACTCGCACAACGCCTCGACGACTGGCGTCATCAGCTCGACATCGTCGTACGCGGTGTAATGATGAGGCAACGTGGCACGCTGGCTACGCTCACAGCGAGACTAAAAGGGTTGGATCCTCGCTCGCGCATCGCACTCATGGTCGGTGAGCTTGATGCACTAGAGCGCCGATTATTCGAGGCAAGACGGTCGACGCACAAAGCGTATGCCAACCAACTTGAACTGCTTGCTCGGGCCTTGGAAGCAGTCAGCCCACAAGCAACCCTGGCACGCGGTTACGCAATTGTCCGCGGACAAGGTGGGATCCTACGGCACGCCGCCGACACTGCTCCAGGCGCTAAGATCGTCGCGCAACTCAGTCAAGGTTCATTGGAATTAACGGTTACGGCAATTTCGCAGCCGGACCCCGATTAATATCGGACACGATACCAAAGCTGGCCCAGTAACTCGTAAAGCGCCGTGCGCGAAAGCGCAAGTGCTGCTGCGGTAGGTAAACACTCTAGCCACAACGGCCCGGCCGCCAAGCTAGCGAAGCCAATTGGCGCGGGCAAAACCACGAGTCCCGCCCGTTCAAAAGCGCGCACGGCCCGACTCATGTGCGCTGCATGGGTGACTAGGACGATCTCATTGATGCTCTGCTCAAAAAGCAACTTCGCAGATAGAGCCGCATTGGCCTCGGTGTTTCGGCTACGCACCTCTAACCACTCTACTGGCACCGCAAATTCGCGCACCAGGATTTCACCCATCAACCGGGCTTCGCTGATGCGGTCTCCGAAAACGCTGCCGCCGCTTACCAGGATGGGCAAACCGATTTCGCTGTGCAGCCATGCGGTGTAACGCAAACGCTGCAGACCGGCAGCTGACACAGTATCACTGCCATACTCCGGCGCATAACGGTAATGTCCTGCCCCGAGTACAACGATCGCCGTCGCAGAGCCACCTATATCGACCACATCCAACGGTTCGTAAGTCTCAACCGTGTTGATGAGGTGTCGCGCCACCAGCGGCAGGCTGAGGGCGACCAATAATCCGAATGTGATACCGATGACGAAGCATGCGAAAGGTTGTTTACGTGGCAGAAAAAGGGCACCGAGAAAGACAGCAAGAAAATTTAGACCAGGCGGCAGCACGACTCCCTTCAAAGCGTGAACTATTTCGATCTCCATCGGCCGTCAGCTCGTGTAGTTCAACAGGTGCGAAAATTCAGCCGCGAAACGTTCTCCCCATTTTGACGTGTTGCCGGTAAGGCCCAAGTCTCGTAGCTGGGTAACCTTGAGATTTGGATATCCGCATGGATTGATACGCGAGAACGGCGAAAGATCCATATCAACGTTGAGCGCGAGACCATGGTAGCTGCAACCACGTCGCACCCGCAGGCCTAAAGCGGCAAGTTTATGGGCCTCGACATACACGCCTGGCGCGTTAATGCGGCGCTCCGCAACCACTTGCTCGCGCATCAGGATATTGATGACAGTCTGCTCGAGGGTATTGACCAGCTGACGGACGCCTACACCCAGCCGGCGCAGATCCAACAGTGCATAGGCGACAAGCTGTCCAGGTCCGTGATAGGTAACGTGACCGCCTCGATCGGAATGCACCACGGGTATCGAACCCGGATCAAGAATGTGCTCGACCGCACCGCGAAGACCAAGAGTGAACACCGGCGCATGCTCCACTATCCATAATTGATCGTCACTGTCTGCACCGCGTGCTGTAGTCTCTTGCTGCATCGCCTGCCAGACTTCCGTATAGGGAAGCTGGCCGAAGCGCCGGGTAAGCAATCTCACAGGACTATCGATATTTTCTGATGAGCGCTCAGTTCCTGGTAGATGGCATCGAGCTGCGCTTGGCTCTCGGCTTTGATTGTGACCGTTATCGACTGGTATTTGCCATGGCGACTGGTCCGCGAGCGCACCGCCCCCTCGGACAAGATACGCACGTGGCGGCGTACGATCGCGACCACCACGGCGTCCAGATCAGGCTCAGCCAACCCCATCGCTTTGATAGGAAACTCGCATGGAAACTGTAGCCCACGGCTTTCCGGTGGCGATTGAACGTGCATTTGAGTCATCCCTCGATCTGTCCGGTCGGGCTCCATATGCGAGCTGGGTTTTCGGCCTGATCGCTATAGATCGCCGAATTTGTCCATATCGTGACTTTTATTCAAAATTAGTGTCTAACTTACTGCTATCATAGCCTTAACAGGGCAGACTTAGGGAAATATTGGATAGATCTTAAAGATATCCGTTTCGCGAGCTTCTAGCTGGCTGGTGTCGTTATTGTCCTACTCCGATCATCTCCATTATTCTTCGACACAGAGCCTGCCGTCTCATGAATTACCCGTTACTGGCGATGCGCCGG
>CAZBOQ010000247.1:0-4217 GCA_964493555.1 uncultured Gammaproteobacteria bacterium
TAGCGTCGATGATACTCCTAAAAAGGCCCGCATTTCTGCCGCTGCCGAACCTATAACCCGAACGGCCGGCATCCCCAGCGACTGATTTACCGACAATTATTAGGGAATACGAGATAACACAGGAACTCCCCCTCCCGTTAGTGCCATCGAGGATCGCCTAAATCTCCTCCAGCCTACGCGTGTCGACTAGCAGCGGATAAAAACTTTTTGCACTTTTCGGCCTACCTGAATCATGATCTTAATGCGCTCCAGACCGAGACAAACCACCGGAGCAGTGTAGAAATATCGGTCAGTTTTTGATTGTCACAGCTTTAACTGCGGGTTCCGACCGAGGTCCCCAAAATGATAGCCTTGGTCTTGATAGCAATGGAGGGTCTGCTATGCAACCGCAAGCCATCGGTAAATTCTCGGTCAGCCGCGTCGTTGAATCGGAAGGTCCAGCGTTTCCGTTGAATGTCCTTATCCCACACGCTGAACCGGAAGCGCTCGCCGAGCATCGCCATTGGCTGGAGCCAACGTTTATCGAGCCCAGTAGCGGCACCCTTATCATGAGCTTTCACAGCTACATCATCCGCACTGAGCGGCACACGATCGTGGTCGATGCTTGCATCGGAAACGACAAGGAGCGGCCCGATTTCCCCGATATGCACCGTTTGCAAACCCCTTATCTTGCCAATCTGGCAGTTACCGGGATTCATCCGGAAGAGGTTGACTACCTCATGTGTACCCATATGCATCCCGACCATGTCGGTTGGAATACACGTTTGCAAGACGGCCGTTGGATACCAACGTTTCCAAATGCGCAATACTTATTTTCCCGCACCGAGCTAGAGACGTGGGAGAACTATGTAAACAACGCTACCGACAGGGAACAGGACCCGTTACCAAAATCAGTGAGCAACGTGCAGCGCGCCTGTTACGAGGATAGCGTATTACCGATTATGGAGGCTGGGAAAGCAGTTTTGATCGACGAGGGTCACGAGGTGGAGCCCGGAATTTTCGTAGAAAGCGCACCAGGACATACCCCAGGGAATACAGTGATTAATCTCGAATCTGAGGGCGCCAGCGCGCTCTTATGTGGCGACGCACTGCATCATCCGTTGCAACTGCCTTTTCCCCAGTGGTCCAGTGCATTCTGTTTCGATCCGGTACAATCAGCTACGACCCGCCGCCGACTGTTAGAACGGATCGCGGATACCAGCACGTTCCTCATGCCGGCGCACTTTCCGAGTCCAACGTGTACAAGGATCTGCGGCCATGCAGACGGATTTTTACTAGCACCGTGAGGAAGCGATGTGACACTTTGGTCTAGATTGCTCCCTTCGCTTAGAAACCGTCCAGGCGGTCCTTCGCGCATGACCATCAGTGAGAAATCGTCTACCCATGCCGAGTGTCTGATCATCGGTGCTGGCCACAACGGCTTGAGTGTTGCCGCCTCGCTTCGGAACTGCGGCGTCGATCCTATCCTGCTCGAACAAAACAACGCGATAGGCGACCAGTGGCGAAACCGCTACGACCGCCTTCATCTTCATCACATCACTGACGCGATGCATCTACCAGGTCTCCCTTATCCCGACCATGTTCCGCGCTATTTGTCGCGACTTGATCTGGCCGACTATCTGGAAGCCTACGCTACCGTGAACAATCTGGATGTGAGGACTGGGCATCGCGTGACCCATTTACGCCGCCGCGACGGCGGCGGATGGGAAGCGCAAGTGCAGCGCAGCAACCAAGCGAACAGTGTGTTGTTCACCGCCGATGAGGTACTTATCGCGGCTGGCGTCAGCGGCATCACGCCGCGTACGCCTGATCTGAAAGGAAAGAACGAATGGGCCGGACAAGTGCTTCATTCAGCCGAATATCAAAATGCTGAAGGATACGAGAGGAAGAGAGTTCTAATTGTTGGTGCTGGCAATTCTGCCGTCGAGTTGTGCTGCGACTTATACGATCATCAAGCGGTGCCCTCGATGCTGATCCGCGGGCCAAATTGTTGGATTACACGCGAAACGTTCGCCTTCTATCATAGGCTTGTGCAGTACGGCGCCCCGCTCTTGAAATACGTTCCATTTTCCTGGCTAGTGGCACCCCTACTAATCTACGGATTCGACTGGTGGTTGCAACCCTATGTGAAACGCCGTTATGGCGATCTTTCGCACAAAGGCATCCATTACCACCCGACGCCTCCGATGCTGCGACTGGTCAAGACCGCAGGCGCGCATGCGCCGACTTACGTCGACGGCACCTGGGGCGACATTGGTGTTGCCATTTTCGATCTCATCCGCGACGACAAGGTGCCAACTTTCACGACTGAGATTTCTCATCTCGAACCCAACAGCAATACGGTAGTTTTCAAAGACGGGCAGAAGGCCGATTTCGACGTAGTGCTTTTGTGTACCGGGTTTCACCCGATCTTTGCGCACTATGAAACTTTCGTCGACTCGGCGGTCATGGAAATCCTGAGCCGGGAAGGCATCTTTCGAACCCGGGAGGAAATGCCCGAACTCCCGGGGCTCTGGGCAGTCCTAGGTGGATTTGTCGGCTCAAGACACGGCCAGGTTATCCTCGCCGAACGTATCGCGGCCAAGCTCCAAAAACGCGCACCACCGCCTCGTGTGCTGGATGGATGGGTAGCCTATTCGTTGAGTGGTCCCGATCCTGTTCTTTTACAAGTACCGAAGCGAACAATCCTAATCAATGCGCTTGCGCTACTCGCACTTTTGACGATATAGAAACGCCTAGCCGGACGCAGCACAGTCATGCCCTCTGCGCCGCGTAGCGATTCGTGCGAGTAGCGTCGTACAAACGAGCAACACTACAGCGCTTGCTGCCAAGGAGCGGTGGACTCCTACGACATTACCTCCCAACCCCACGGAAATACCGCTAAAAGTCATCAGCCCCATAGCCGCGGTACTGTAGAGACCAATGACCCGGCCACGGATCGCTGACGGTGCATAAATCTGTACTAGCGCCTGAGTCATCGCACCATGAGCAAGATACAGGAGCCCAGAGAAAAACAAGAGAATTAAGGCGACCACAAAGTTCGACGTCAACGAAAACCCGATCAAAGTCAAAGACCACAAGGCAACCAGGAGGAACGCAGTTCGAGGTTGTGGTGTTAACAACTGGCGCCATTCCAGAATGAATCCCCCAACCAGAGCACCAGCGGCACTAGCGCCAAACAATAAACTATAACTGGTCGTCGATTCTCCTTGGCCCAAAGCAGCAGCAAAAGCTGGCATCTGTGCCTGGTAAGCGTTACCGACGAAAAAAGACACCACCCCTGCCAGCAAGATCATGGAGCGCAAAATTGGATCGGCGGCAACGACTTTAATGGTATTTCGAATGTCAGCAAAACCGAAGCTCCCACTAGGCTCTGATTCAGCCATCGCACGGGAATTTGAACCGTACGGTGCAAAGGCAAGCCAAATCAAAGCTGGAAGGTAAAACAACATATTGGCCAACAATCCCTGCCATATGCCCATTATCATAAGCATAACGCCACCGACGACTGGGCCAAGCAACAGCCCCAGCACGCGCGACATCGCTAGCAGTCGAACTGCACTCGGCAACTGAGCGGGCTCGACAATGTCATGCAATAACAGCTGCCCAACCGGAATCCAAAACACCCCGGCCATACCGTGTATCAACAGAAGTACGACCACATGCCAGACCTCGAGGCCTCCGGCGAGCAACAACAGGCCCCAACCAAACGAAGCAAGGATAAACAGCAGCATCCCGATTTGAATGAGGCGCCGCAGGTCAAAACGGTCCGCCCACCCCCCGACATGGGTGGAAAACAACAGAAATGGCAGCCAATGCGAAATTATGGCGAAGCCAGCGAGCGCCGGAGAATCGAAACGCTGAAAGATAACCCAATAGGTAATCACGTGCTCGATACTGTCCGCCATCATTACCAACCCCATCAACGCGAGATAAGCACGCGCGCCAGGGACTCGTAACGCGGCAAAGGACTGCCGATCTTCGCCAAGCGAGTGTTGCACGAGGTTAATGTTCGCCTTGGAACTGGTAATAGTGAGAAAAACGCATCAGAAAATAGAATTTACCTTTACATCCACCATTCAGTCCCCTGTCGAACCGACTATAACAAGGTAGCGGTACAGTAGCTTGCTCTTTCTTTCTGATGAAACTCCAGGCAAGGTTGCACGAGGTGCACACACCAGATCTCGTGGGAGAATACCATCGTGATGAAGCAAGAC
>CAZBOQ010000248.1:0-11250 GCA_964493555.1 uncultured Gammaproteobacteria bacterium
TGAGGCGTACGGTCCCCGGGGGGAGTCCCGAAGTCTCCCGCGGACTCCAACGTGGTAATTTCATGGAATGATGGCAGGCGTGGCAGACGAAGAACGAGAGATCCGGGACCATGCCTGCTTGGTCATGGTCGTACTGGATCAGGGTATCGAGGAATAGTTCAACCGCCATCACCTGACCGAGCGCCCAAACCTGTGTGTTGTTCGGTTTGTGCTTGCGCGCAATGTAATCCTCATCGACAGTGAAATGTGCTGGTTCAACCGCGGTAAACGTATCGAGTTCAAAACTGAGGCGTGGGTGACCGGCACCCATGATGCGATGCGTGACGAAGCGATCTTTGTTGCCGAGATGACATGATAGGCAAAGTGTGCCACGAGAAGCCGGCTCATCGGTTGGATACATGCCTGCTTCAATGTTGTCTTGGTGGGTGTTCTTGCCCGACACGTGGCCCCCCAGCCAATGTTCGGCGCCGCCATGGCAGGCCTCACAGCCGACACCGTCGGACAGCTGAAAACGTTTTCCTCGTTGGCTGGCCGGCACATTATCGGCGTGACAGTCGAGGCAAATCCTCGCCGTATGTGCGGACTCGAGGCCCAGATTTTTTGCGATCCTCGTCGAACGCTCATCAAGCAGCACTTTGTAAGCGCTGGAATGCTTGTCTTGCTGGTGCCAGATGACGAATTCGTTTTGGTCAACGGTGGAATCTTGAAAGGGCTGAGTTGCACCGTGGCAGGCGCTACCGGCACAGGTTGCAACGCCCAGGTGAAGCTGGGAGTCGTATTGGGGTATCGCGGGTCCGGCCGCACTCAACTGGGTTGCTGTTAACAACAGTCCGATTACCAGCCGGTCCCGGCCGAATTGCCAGAGGATAGTCATCGTGGCGAAAGAGCTCCTAATTAACTGTTATGGTTATTCATTAATTATTTGATTAAAAAAGAGTTTTAGCGAATTCTAGAGTTGTATTAGACGTAAACCAGGGTCTCCAGGACACCGTTGAAGCACACAGTCACAAATCACTCCATTGCGATCCGCAAGGCGGTCGCCGTCGCCCAGGGTGCGAGTGATACGCCCAGCGCCAACAGCGCTCCCAGCAAATTGAGGTGCTGGGCGACCGGCATGCCACCGGCGGCGACGTCTGTTGCGCCTGCAGCGATTATCAGCACTGGGGCGTAAAGTGGCAATACTAGGATTGAAATCAGGACGCCTCCGCGTTTTTGTGACAGAGTCAGTGCCGCCCCGATGGCTCCGACCAGGCTCAATAATGGCGTGCCCATCAGAAGCGTTAAGAACAAGACACCGATTACTTCGGCAGGCATATTCAACGTAACCCCGAGGAGAGGCGCGATCATCAATAAAGGTACGCCGCTGACTAGCCAGTGGGCAACCACCTTAGCGAGCACGAACACCAGCGTCGGCTGGGAGCTCAGCCACAGTTGCTCAAGCGTTCCGTCGTCATAGTCGCTATGGAACAGGTTCTCGAGCGTGAGCATCGCGGCAAGCAAGGCGGCTACCCAAATCACAGCCGGGGCGATGCGCTGCAACAGGCTGGTCTCTGGGCCGATACTTAGCGGAAACAGCGTAACGACGATGACGAAGAACACCAATGGATTGGAGATCTCGCCCAATCTGCGCCAGACAATGGTTAGATCACGCTGCACCACGGCAGCGAAACGGGCGGTTAGGGTGAACATCAAGCTGACCAGTCGGTATGCAGCATAGGGCCTAGCGTACCTTGTCAAAATAAATGGTGACAGTATCTGTGTACTGCTCGTTGACCACGGCGCAAAGATGGCGTGGTCGTTCGGGTAGTACGTACGGTCCTACGGCCAAGTGGCGTGGTCCGGGTGGTATTATGCCGGTATGGAGAACGTGTACTTGGGTGGATGCGGAAGGGCTGGATTTGCGTAGCGGGGACAATAATGCGTTTTGGCTTGAAGCGGTCGGTCTTTGCTGTTCGCGTGGCGGGCGCGTGTTGTTCGATGACTTCGGCTTCCGGCTCGAAGCAGGTCGCCTGTTGCAGATCGAAGGGGTAAACGGCAGTGGCAAAACCACCCTACTGAAAGTGTTGAACGGCTTGATGGAGCCTGGTGCGGGTGTGGTACGTTGGAGTGGCACGCCCATCAACGAGGATATGCCAGCTTACCATAGTGTCCTACGGTATGTGGGCCATACGCTGGGTTACAAGTTGGAACTCAGTGCTATCGAGAACCTCTCATTCGCAAGCACTATTGCGGGGAGTAAGGACTTACTTACACCCCATCAAGCATTGGCCTATATGGGGCTGACCGATTATACCGATCGGCTTGCAAAATTTCTTTCGGCTGGCCAGAAACGGCGGCTGGCACTAGCCCGTCTGTTGACCGGACGAGCGCCGTTATGGTTACTCGATGAGCCATCCGTGGCACTGGACGACGGTGGCAGACGCATAGTCGAGAAGATGTTGGCTGAACATCTTGAGCGCGGTGGCATGGCGGTAATCACGACGCATCAACATCTGGACGTTACCCCGTCCCACACGCTACGACTGCAAAGCGGTGCAAGAACGGTGTGACGATGTTTGAACCGTTCTACAAATACGCTTCACCGCGACAGTTCT
This sequence comes from uncultured Gammaproteobacteria bacterium, assembly GCA_964493555.1. Lineage (GTDB taxonomy): Bacteria > Pseudomonadota > Gammaproteobacteria > JADZEE01 > JADZEE01 > CAZBOQ01. The sequence goes on from CAZBOQ010000248.1 coordinate 2,595, forward strand.
ATCAGACAGCGGGACGGGTCATCCCCTGGTTGGCCGTCTTTACCGGCATCTTGCTGCTCGGTGGCCTTTACGGTGGATTGGTATTAGCGCCGACGCATTATGAACAAGGTGAAGGCTACCGGATCATCTATGTCCACGTGCCGAGCGCATGGTTGTCGATGTTCGTCTATATGGTTATGGCAAGCGCGAGTGCAACGGCGTTGATTTGGCGGGTTAAAGTGGCGGAGGTCGTAGCAAGTGCTAGCGCACCGGTAGGCGCATCGTTCACTTTTTTGGCATTGGCGACTGGCTCACTATGGGGCAAGCCGATGTGGGGGACATATTGGGTTTGGGATGCGCGCTTGACGTCGGAATTACTGCTGTTGTTTTTGTATCTGGGTTTCATGGCATTGGAGGCTGCGATCGACGATAAGCGTCAGGCTGCGCGGAGTTGCGCGGTGCTGGCGTTGGTAGGCGTGGTCAACATTCCGATTATTCACTATTCTGTTGAATGGTGGCACACCCTGCATCAGGGTCCGACCTTGAGCAAATTGGGTGAACGCCCAATGCATCCGCACATGGCGATCCCATTGCTGACTATGGCGGTGGCTTTTACGTTGTACTATGGCGCCGTGGTATTGGTGCGTGCGCGTTATTTGATTGTGGAACGCGAAAGCGGTGCAAGTTGGGTACGGGAGCTGGAGGCTTAAGCTGGGCTAAGATGCAGGAATTTTTCCATATGGGTGGCTACGCGTTCTACGTCTGGACATCGTACGGCATCACGGTAGTAGTGCTGGTTGCGAATTGGATTGTGCCGTTGCGGCGAGCGGGGCGGTTACGTACAGAGCTGATGCGTGAGGCGCAGCGCGGCGATCCAACCGAGTTTACCGGGCAATGACACCGCGGCGCCAGCGCCAGTATTTCGTTGCCTTCGTTCTGTGCAGTGTGGGTCTAGCGACGTTCCTCGCCTTGCGCGCGTTGGAAGGGAATCTGCTGTATTTCTTCTCTCCCTCACAGGTCCTAGCCGGCGAGGCGCCGACACGACAGAATTTCCGCCTTGGTGGCTTGGTCGTTGCCGGGAGTGTCATGCGCGAGACTGACGGCTTGACCGTGCGTTTTGATTTGACCGATACCGCAGCCAGGATGACAGTGCGGTTTAAAGGCATACTGCCTGATCTGTTTCGTGAAGGGCAGGGTATTGTGGCGATGGGTAGCCTCGATGATCGTGGCATTTTCGTAGCTGAGGAAGTGTTGGCCAAGCATGATGAGAATTATATGCCGCCCGAGGTTGCCGATGCGCTCGCCAAAATAAAAGACGGGACGCGGGTGGAAGCGCCACACGAATACAAGCGATGATCGCTGAGCTTGGACACTTCGCGCTGATCCTGGCCCTGTGCATGGCGATCCTGCAAGGAACAATGCCGTTGGTGGGCGCGCATCGCGGCTGGTACGCGTGGATGAATATCGCACCTCGTGCGGCGCGAGCGCAGTTTTTGTTTGTGGCACTTGCCTTTGCCGCACTGGTTTATGCATTCGTAGTTAAAGACTTCTCCGTTGCTTACGTCGCGCGTAACTCCAATTCGGCGTTACCGTTGGGTTATCGCGTGGCCGCCGTATGGGGTGCTCACGAAGGATCATTGCTGCTGTGGTCACTGATCTTGGGTATTTGGACGGTCGCGGTCAGCTACTTCAGCCGATCGCTACCGACTGTGTTTTCCGCCCGCGTGCTGGCGGTGATGGGTCTCATCAGTATCGGTTTTCTGTTGTTTATGTTGACCACGTCCAGCCCCTTTGAACGACTGTTGCCTGCGGCCGTGGATGGCAATGACCTCAACCCGTTGCTACAAGACATCGGGCTCATAATTCATCCGCCGATGCTGTACATGGGCTACGTGGGGCTTGCGGTACCATTCAGCTTTGCCGTGGCGGCGCTGCTGGATGGTCGACTTGATCTCACATGGTCGCGCTGGACACGACCCTGGACGACAGTGGCCTGGGTGTTTCTAACCGTGGGGATCACGCTCGGCAGCTGGTGGGCTTATTACGAACTTGGTTGGGGCGGATGGTGGTTCTGGGATCCGGTGGAGAACGCTTCCTTTATGCCGTGGCTGGTTGCAACGGCATTGCTCCATTCGTTGGCCGTTACCGAGAAACGCGGAGCATTCAAAGCATGGACGGTGATCCTCTCAATTTTTGCGTTTTCGCTGAGCTTATTGGGCACCTTTCTGGTGCGCTCCGGCGTAATAGTGTCAGTGCACGCCTTCGCAACCGATCCAGCGCGAGGGGTTTTTATTTTGATTTTCTTGTGCATTGTCGTTGGTAGTGCCTTGTTGCTTTACAGTTGGCGGGCAGCGCGAGTCACCAGCGACGGAACGTTCGCACTGGTATCCAAAGAGACGATGATGCTAGTCAACAATGTGCTCTTGATGGTCGCTGCCGGTGCAGTGTTATATGGGACGCTTAGCCCGGTGATACACGAAGCGCTGGACATGCCCAAAATCTCCGTGGGGCCGCCGTATTTCAACTCGGTTTTCATCAAACTCACGTTGCCGCTGGTGTTTTTGATCGGGATCGGACCGCTGGCACGTTGGAAACGCGATGACCCAGCCGATCTCGGCCGGCGTTTGCGCCTCGCCCTACTGATAACGGCCGCGCTCGGTGCCGTATTTGTCATACTTATTTCAGCGCCACGCTCGGTGATGGTGGTGCTCGGATTGACTCTGGCTGCGTGGGTAACTGTTACCATGGCACAGGCTATGCTCGGCAGGCTCGCTACCGGCAGCAGCAAGATCCGTTCGATAATGCGGTTGCCGCGTGGGTTCGTCGGCATGACTATCGCCCACTTTGGGGTCGCCGTTTTTGTTGTCGGTGTGACGATTGCATCAACCTACAGCCTGGAAACCGATGTGCGAATGTCAGCTGGCGAAACAGCGGACCTCGGTGGTTACGATTTTGAGTTTCTCGGTGTGAGTGAGGTTCCGGGGCCGAACTATCAGGCGGATATTGGTCAGTTCAAGGTCACTAGGAACGGCCGCGAAATAGCAATGCTTAAGCCTGAAAAACGCGTTTACCTGCGTCAGGAACAGCCCATGACTGAAGCTGGGATCGATGCGGGGTTCTTCCGCGATCTATACGTCGCCCTTGGTGAGCCGCTGCCCGATGGCGCTTGGTCGGTGCGCTTGTACTATAAACCGATGGTGCGCTGGATATGGCTTGGTCCCCTACTCATGGGATTGGGCGGTTTGGTGAGTGTGTCCGATCGGCGGTATCGCAATGAACGGGTCAGCGATCGTGCTGGTAGCGCTTCTCCCGCATTGCCCTCGGAAGCGTGAGATGAAACCCTGGCATCTATTGCCCTGTCTGGTTTTCGTTGTGTTGGTCGCGTTTCTCGCCGACGGGCTCACGCGTGACCCTAGGTTGGTGCCATCGCCTCTAATCGGTAAACCGGCACCCGAGTTCTCGTTACCGAGTGTGAACGATGCTGGGGTGTCGCTGTCGCTTGACGATCTTAAAGGGCGCACATCACTCATTAATGTTTGGGCTACTTGGTGCTTTGCATGCCGACAGGAACACGATTTCTTGTTGAAAATTGCGCGTAGTGGTGTAGTTCCAATTTATGGTCTGAATTGGAAGGATGAGCGCCAAGCGGCGCAGACTTGGCTGCAACAACTAGGCGATCCGTACAAAGCGTCTGCCTACGACGCCAGTGGTAAGGTTGGTATCGACTTCGGGGTTTATGGGGCACCAGAGACTTTCGTGCTCGCCCCCAATGGAACCATAGCCTACAAGCATGTCGGCATCGTCACGCAGAGACTATGGAGTGATAGGTTGTTGCCACTGATCCGCGAGCTGGATGGGGATGCGGGATAATGCGCTGGATTTTTTCCTTGGTGTTGATTGTCAGTCTGAATGCTAGCGCGATTGTTTTCGAAGATCGCGAGTTCGCCTCTCCCGAACAGGCGAAACGATATCGCACACTGACTGAGGAGCTGCGTTGCCTAGTTTGTCAGAATCAATCGCTGGCGGATTCCGAGGCGCCATTGGCTAGCGATCTACGCGAGCAGGTCTTCGTGATGCTCCAAGCCGGTGCCGACGAAGTGGAGATCAGCGAATATATGGTCGCGCGTTATGGCGACTTTGTGTTGTATCGCCCACCGGTGAATTCCACCACTTTAGTCTTGTGGTTTGGTCCTTTTGTGCTGGCTGTCGTTGGTTTGTCGGTACTCTTTGTGCAGATCCGAAAGCGTCGTGCTGGCGCTGCGGCGCCCGAACTCAATGAGAGAGAACGTGTCGAACTGGGCGAGCTGCTGGCCGATCAACGCGAGCCGGGACGCACGAGGTGATCTTGTTCTGGTTGTTTGGCGCTGCGATGATCACCGCGGCGCTGGTCATTGTCTTGCCGCCCTTGGTACGCCAGAACGACGTGGTCGTCCGCGGCGCTGATGCGCTGAGTCGAGAGCTGCACCGTCAACGCCTGGATGAACTGGACACGGATCTGGGCAATGCTTTGATCACCGGAGAGGATTACGAAGAGGCAAGGCGGGAGCTCGAACGGGCTGCGCTTGGTGAGTTAAAAATGCGCACCGGCGAGCCGGCGGCTGGCACTGAGTTTAGTCCGCTTGCCAGTGCGGTGGTGGCCGTTTTCATTCCGATCATGGCGTTCGGGATGTATCTAAACCTCGGGACCTTGGACGGCATTGGGGTAGGCGGTCGGCCCGATGCAACGCACTTCGAAGCAGGTGCGGAAGGGACGCCACATTCGGATGACGAGATGATAGCCTCGCTTGAAGCCCGCCTCACAAGTCAGCCTGAAGATCTTGACGGCTGGATGATGTTGGCGCGCTCCTACAATGCGATGGAACGACCGCAGGCCGTAGTCAAGGTTTTCAACCGAGCGTTACAGGTATTCCCCAACGAGCCGTTATTGCTCACCGACTATGCCGAATTTTTGGCGCGAGAAAGCGGCGGAGATTTAGGTGGTGAGTCAGCCGAATTGCTTGAACGAGCCTTAGTTCGGGCGCCGGAGTATCCGAAGGCGTTGTTACTATCGGGTCTTGCCGCGTTTCAGGTTGGCGATCTGGCTAACGCTGTCGGCAGGCTTGAAAAATTCCGTAAGGTTGCAAAACCTGAAGGCGAGGTTGCTCAGGTGACCGCTGACATAATTAATCGCGCCAAGATCACGATGGGCGACAGCGCGGCAACGGGTCCGATGTCGGCGAAGGTGCCGATAGCGGTGGCGCCGACAACTAACGGCGTGCAACTGACGGTAAGTGTCAGATTGGCAGACGATTACCTGCAACAGGTGTCGCCCAACGATACCGTATTCATTTTCGCCCGTGCCGCGCACGGCCCGCGCATGCCATTAGCGGTCGTACGCAAGCAAGTGCGTGATCTGCCGTTGTCGGTGGTCCTGACCGATTCGATGGCGATGACGCCGGCGTTCAAGTTGTCGAGCTTCGACAACGTCGTCGCCGGTGCGCGTGTCTCAAAAACGGGTAATGCGATTTCGGGGCCTGGTGATTTGCAGGGACTGAGTGGTGATTTGCAAGTCAGCACGGCAGGTGCGGTGGAAGTTTTGATAAATTCGGTCTTGCCTTGATTTGAATGGGGGTTGGAGGGAGCGAGATGTATGGTTGGTCTGTACCCTAGCCCTTTTCCAGAGTGAGTAGAGCGCTTTGACATACCCCGAAGGGTCACCTATGCCTCTGGGAGAGGGACAGGTTGAGGGTTCCTGAAATGGTGTCGGCTGATAACAATTTCCTGCAACGTGACCGCAAAACGCGCGAAGCCTGGCTTGCGACGTTCGGCAAATTTGCACTGGATCTGAATGACGATGTCGATCGTAGTTCGCTGGGTAGTATCGGCCCACAGGCGGTGGCGATCGGTGACGAGCTTAGTACGCCCATTCCGGAACTGCCTTTGGAAGGTGGCCCACAACGAGTGGTTGAGATACTTGAACAGGCTGCGGACGCTGCGTTCATCACCGTAAGTCCCGGTTATCTGGGTTTCGTGCCCGGTGGCGCTTTGTACGGCGCGGCGTTGGCCGATCTCATCAGCAACTGCATGAACCGGTTCACCGGACTGGCAGTCGAATCGCCTGCGTTATGCCGTCTGGAAGCTGATGTGCTTGATTGGTTGTTGAATGAATTCGGTTTAGGACATCTTGACGAAGCACGCGGCTTGCTGACCTCCGGGGGCTCAATTGCGAACTTTTGCGCAATCGTCACCGCCCGACATGAACATTGTGGCGATGACGGCGATCTACGAAAGGCAATTGCTTATGCATCAAGCCAGACTCATCACAGCGTGTCAAAAGCACTACATCTTGCCGGTATTCCCATACGCAATGTGCGTTCAGTAGGGGTTGATGCAAGGTTGCGAATGGATCCGAAGGCGCTTGAGCGCTCTATTAGCGACGATGTTGACGCAGGTCTACAACCCTTTCTAGTGGTGTCCACTGCGGGTACCACAAACTCGGGTGCTATCGATCCCTTGGGAACGATTGCCGACATTTGCGCAGACAGGGCGGTATGGCATCACGTGGATGCCGCTTATGGCGGTGGTTTCGTGCTCTGTCCCCAGGGTCGGAAGATTCTAGCCGGGATCGAGCGCGCCGACTCCATTGTTGTCGATCCACATAAGAGTTTGTTTTTACCCATGGGCACGGGGTGTCTGTTGGTTCGCGATGGTGACAAGCTGCGAAACGCACACGAAATGGATGCGGCTTATCTGGCGGATGGCCACGAAGGGGAGGCGCCGAGCCCCGCCCACTATGGTCCCGAACTAACGCGTCCTTACCGCGGCTTAAGACTGTGGTTGTCGTTGATGCTCTATGGTGCTGAGGCGTTTCGTAATACGCTCACGGAAAAGTTGCAATTGGCCGTCTATTTTCATGAAAAACTGCAAGGCTTGCGTGATGATCGTGATTTACCGATCGAGATCCTAGAGGCGCCGCAACTCAGTACGGTGACGTTTCGGCTGCAACGGGCAGCCAGCGAAAGCTTGGCCGATTGGAACGACCGAAACATAGACTTTATAAATCGCATCAATGCGATGGGCCGTGTGTTCTTGTCGAAAACATCACTGCCGGTAATCGATGGTGCCGCGCAAACCCTGCGCGTGTGTGTACTCAACTACCGTACCCGGAAAGAACAGATCGACGCATGTCTCGCAGCGATTGAGCAAGCAATCGAATAAAGTTGGCTTCAGATCTCGTCGCCATACTCATCGAGGAAGCCGACAATTCGGCGCAAACCCTCAGCTAGCCGTTCGTGGGACTGTGCGAAGCACAACCTGAAATGGTCATCGTTACCCGGGCCAAAGCCGCTACCTGCCGAGACGCCTACTTTGGCCTCATCGGCCATACGCTCGGCGAGGCGTCGACTGGACTGACAGCCCGGTACACGTGGGAAGACGTAGAAGGTTCCTTCCGGTGGCGAAATCTCCAGCAGTGGGTGGTTGCCTAGTGTTTCCATCACCATGTCCCGTCCGGTTTGGTACTGTGCGCGCAATTCCTCGAGCCAAGGTTTGCCGTTTTCCAGGGCGGCGATACCACCTGACTGTGCGAATACATTCGCACCGGTATTAAAGCATTCCGATAGGGAGGTCAGAATGTTTTCGTAACGGGCTGGGGCAACCATCCAGCCGAGTCGCCAACCAGTCATGGCCCACGATTTGGAGAAGCCGTTAATGACGATAACCGGATCATCGTCATTGGCTATCGAGACGAAAGACGGTGCCAACTCGTCACCGTAAACAAGGCGTGAATACACTTCATCAGCGATGATAAGTATTTCGTGCTCGCGACAGAAGTCCAGGAGATCTAATTGTTGATTGTGAGGCATGACCCAACCGGTTGGATTACACGGCGTGTTAACAAAAATAGCTTTCGTATTGGGTTTGACGGCCGCCTTTAGTTCATCCATATCGAGCGACCAGCACCCGTCGGTAAAACGTTGCCGCACATAATCTAGCTCCGCACCTGAGACGAGCATGGCGTTAAAGATGTTTTGCCAGGCTGGACCGACGATCAGGCCGTGTAGTCCACTGGTGAGTGACATCTGGGTGGCGAGGGTCATTCCCATCATTGCAGCGCCTGGCACCGTGATCCGGTCTGGATTTAGATCGATTCCGTAGATTCCGTCGAGGTACGTTTTGAGCGCGTCGCGTAGATCCTGTCGTCCGCGGGTGTGAGTGTAAAAGGTATGGCCCTCATCGAGGCCGGTCTTTGCTGCGTCGCATATGAACGACGGTGTGATACGGTCCCCTTGGCCGAACCACAACGGAATGATGTCGGGATCACTCATGCGTGGAAAAGCCAAGCTGGTAATCGCATTTTGTTCCAGCGACTCAATCTCGGGTCTTAGCAGTGTCATGCGTTTTCCTTGGTTCTTAGATGCTGTTTCAAGCAAGCGTACCTGGACAATGTGGAATTATCTCTCGCATAGAATTAGATTGTCGATCCGGTCGTTGCCTGCGGGTCTAAATTACGGAGGCGTCGGAAAGACTCGTTACAATGGCATAATCTCGCACGCGATAAATACTACTCATTACATAGTAACGAAACCGATGATCCCGAACATGGGGCGCCTCACAGCTATAAAAATATAGAAGGGGTTGTTTTCATTTTCGGGATAGGGATGAGATAGTCGGAACGCATCTCGCAGCCCCGCAAAAA
>CAZBOQ010000249.1:0-3974 GCA_964493555.1 uncultured Gammaproteobacteria bacterium
ACCAGGAGCTTGCGATTGTTATGAGCGGCGGCGGTGCGCGTGCAGCCTATCAGGTTGGCTTTTTGAAGTGTGTCGCCGAGCATTATCCCGATCTCGAAGTACCGATTGTAACCGGTGTCTCCGCCGGAGCCATTAATGCCGCCTACCTCGCTAATCAACCGGGGTCCTTTAGAGAAAAGGTTGATGGCTTAGCGGAACTTTGGGGCAATCTGACGCCGGAACAGGTTTTTACCGTAGACGTTTTGCCAACCGTAATGAATGTACTCCGGTGGGGTAGCCGATTGCTGCTCGGACGAGCTTCCCGCTCCATTCACACCCGGAGTTTGTTGGATGTTTCACCGCTACGGGTATTTATTGAAAATGCACTGGGTTCCGACGACGGTCGGTTGTTAGGGGTTGCAGGAAACATCGATAAGGGAAGACTCAAGGCGTTCGCGATAACAGGGTCGAGCTACTCCACGGGACAATCTGTTACTTGGGTGCAAGGCCGCGATATCGAACGTTGGGATCGAGCGCATCGCCTCGGTGTGAATTGCGAACTCTCACTCGATCACATCCTTGCTTCGGCGTCTTTACCGTTGTTTTTTCCGGCGGTTAAAATCGACGACATGTGGTACGGCGATGGTGGAATGCGCCTGACCGCACCTTTGTCTCCGGCTGTGCATCTAGGTGCCGAGCGGATCCTTGCGATTTCGACGCGCCACATTCCTGAGCCGGGTGAGAACATCTGTGTGATTGACGATTATCCGCCGCCTGCACAGATCGTCGGCACGTTGTTTAACTCAGTTTTTCTCGACGCCTTTGACGGTGATGCTTTGCGGCTCGAGCGCATCAATAAGTTGCTGCACGAGTTGCCCGACGAGCGCCATGGCATACTACGAGCGGTCGCTATGATGTTGTTGAGGCCGTCGGAAGACTTGGGAAAGTTGGCAAACGAATACGAACCGCAGTTGCCGACTGTGTTTAGATTTATGGAGCGCGGGCTGGGGACGCGTGAAACGCGGTCCAATGACATGTTGAGCCTGGTCATGTTTCAATCTGACTATCTTAGGCGGCTAATCGAACTGGGTTATGACGATGCCGAGGAAAATCGCGCGGAGTTGCACAGCGTCGTCGATGGATAAGCAAGTGATGCGATGGCGGGGGGCAGTATGAGCATGGTGATGACTGGTGGTCGAGCATTGGTCGAGCAGCTCAGCGCGGCTGGTGTTGACGCCGTTTTTTGTGTGCCCGGCGAGAGCTATCTACCGGTGCTTGATGGCCTTTACGATTTGCCCCATCAGATCCCCGTATACAGCTGCCGTCACGACGGCGGCGCTGCATATATGGCAGAAGCACAGGGCAAACTCACGGGGCGGCCCGGCATCTGTTTCGTCACGCGTGGTCCGGGTGCGTGTAATGCGGCGATTGCGGTACACGTTGCCCACCAGGATTCCACCCCTATGGTACTTTTTGTTGGCCAGGTGGAGACCCCGTTCCTCGGTCGCGAAGCGGTGCAGGAAATTGACTATCTGCATATGGTTGACGATGTTGCCAAGCATGTTCTACAGGCAGAAACAGCCAGTGATGTTGCTCCACTGGCAGGCCGAGCTATTGAATTAGCGTGCAGCGGCCGACCGGGGCCAGTTGTCGTTGCATTGCCTGAAGATGTTCTTTCGGCGGAAGCAGAATTCCAAATTTCCGCACCTGACATTGCGAAAGTGTCTAATGTTGACCCAGCAGACTTGGCGGCTTTTCAACGCTTACTTGCGGCTTCGCAACGACCGATGATTATCATCGGAGGTAGCCAATGGGACGAACGCAGCACCACACGCTTGCAGGAATTCGCTGGGGCGAACAGTATTCCTGTTTGTTGCTCGTTTCGCCGACACGATATTTTCGATAATACCGACCGGCGTTTTGCCGGTTATCTTGGGCTTAATGCGGATCCGGCACTTTGGAAACGAGTAGAGCACGCCGATTGCATAGTCGCGCTCGGAACACGTCTTGATCAATCCACCACTCGCGGATACGGTTTCTACGATTCTCGAGCTCCCGATAAATGCTTGATCCATATTTGTTCGGATCCTTCGCAACTGGGCCGTAATTTCGAAACGACTTTAGCCATCGAAGCTGATTGTGCTGCTTTCGTGGAGGCATTGGCATCACTCCTTAAATTTGAACGACCCGCTTGGAAAGCATGGTGCGATGAAGCCCACCGCGATTTTCTAGCTCGTAGCACCCCCAATGCCAACGGCGCGAAGCTTGATCTCGGTAAAGCAATGTCGGTGTTGAACACGTTCTTACCGGATGATGCGATCGTTACGATGGATGCGGGAAATTTTACGGCTTGGCCGCAACGGTTTCGTCGCTATCGCCGTCCGGGTAGGTTGTTGGCGCCGTTGAATGGCGCCATGGGCTATGGCGTACCTGCGGCCGTCGCTGCTTCCCTGGTAGCGCCGCAGCGTAGCGTAATTGGATTCGTTGGTGATGGTGGCATGTTGATGACAGGCAACGAGCTAGCTACCGCGGTTCAATATGGTGCTTGCCCCATCATTCTAGTCATTAACAACAGCATGTACGGAACCATTCGTTTACACCAAGAGCGCGCGTATCCTGGCAGATCGATCGCAACGGAGCTTCGCAACCCCGACTTCGCCGCTTTAGCGCAAGCCTTTGGCGCATACGGTGCCGTCGTTGATGAAGACGAAGAATTCGCACCGGCGCTTGAGGAAGCGCGCGAAAGTGCCTTGCCTGCAGTGCTGGAGCTGCGGGTTGACCCGGATGAAACGATTCCAGGACTACGATTTTCGGAGATGGGGCTTTAACTTGTTGGCCAGACGATCTCCCTTGTCACTGCCTAGGATGACCTGATCCCATACTCGTCGACAGGAAGTTCGGCTAATAGCGCATGGCTTTGCGCGGACACTAGGTGTTCATCGCCTACGGCCTCTTGCCAGTTCGGGTCGAGGGCAATCTGGCGCAAATTCACCAAACGTCGTCGGCGATTTCTGCGACTAACATCAGTTTTCGCCACTGCTCATCTTCGTTCATGGGGGCACCGCCCACAGTTGTGCCGAAGCCGCATTGCGGGCTGATGGCGAGTCGTTCCATTGGCACATACTTGGACGCCTCCTCTAAACGCCTGGCTAAAGCGGTGGGTGCTTCCAATTCCGGTGTTTTGCTACTGACTAGGCCGAGCACAACAGATTTTTCGGTTGGCATAAATCTCAATGGTGAGAAGTCGCCGGCCCGATCAGATTCGTATTCAAGCAGAAATAGATCAACGTTGGTTCGGTTGAACAGCTGCTCTGCCACCGGCTCATAGCCGCCGCTGCCGATCCAATGGCCGCGGTAGTTTCCCCGACACAAGTGCATACCGATGGTCATCCCTTGAGGACGGTCGTGCAAGATCTCATTCATCGCCCAAATGTATTTCTCGAGTAGGACTTCCCAATCCCAGTTCCATTGGGAGATCCGCTCTCGGATCGTTGGGTCGCACAAAAGAGCAATCGGTACTTCATCGAGTTGCACATAGGTGCAGCCGCGCTCTGCAAGATCTACGATCTCCTGGCGATAGACATTCACCAGATCCAGCCAGAATTGTTCCGTGTCGGCGTAGACGGAGCCTGTGCCTTGTGGGCCGCGAAAAAAATGCATCACTGATGGTGCCGGTAGAGTGATCTTGACTGGTAGCGTCGCGACCTGGTTTGCCTGGTCAAATTCGTTCGTTGCGATCCCGGCTGTGCGACGTATAGGCGCAGCGACCTGCGGTACGGGAACGGAAACATCGTCATTGCTTGCATCCGTGAAGTTGAAATGTGTCGTTTCGTGGACTAGGCCGTCCACTGAATCGACAAACCCAGCAAACCATGAGCGCCTTCGAAATTCACCGTCGGTTACCACGCCTAGGCCAGCACTTTCCTGGCGTGCGATGGTCTCGGTAATTACGCTGTCTAAGATGTTTTGAAATGCCTGCGGCTCCAAATCGCCCG
>CAZBOQ010000250.1:0-7971 GCA_964493555.1 uncultured Gammaproteobacteria bacterium
TCATTGCGGCCGAGGGACTGATTTGCAATGCCAAGGCTCCGGCCGCAACGGGCGCCGCTACCATCGGCCAGGGCTGGGTCATTACTCTGACAACAGCCCATGCCCTGTCGAAATTACTGGCCCTGTCGGAGGAGAGCCGCAAACATTCCCAGGGAGTAACCCATGGCACCATGGCGGCCCTATTTACTGGTGACACCAATCAACATGGCGAACCCTTTGGTAACCAGCTCATTGACGCCCAGATCGGAGGTGGCGGTGCCAACCCCTTCGCCGACGGTATGGACCAGACCGGGTGCTTCGTCTCACCAAGACCGCATATCCCCAATATCGAATACAACGAGATGCACAGCCCCATGTTGTTTCTCTACCGTTCATTTTTTCCCGATACCGGCGGTGACGGTGAGCATCGGGGTGGCCGTGCGGCGGGTACCGCCTGGACCCCCCATGGGGTGGAGCGTCTGCGTTGCTCCCTCACCTCTCATGGTGTGGAAGTACCGATTTCCTATGGCCAGTTCGGCGCCCTGCCAGGGGTCTGCAGTAATGCCATGATCATCCATGAATCGGATATCAAAAAGAAATATGCCGACAGTGAACTGCCCCTGACGCTGGAGCAGGTGTCGCAACCCATGGATCTCGACGCACTGGGAGGTAAGGTGCAGCTGCTGGAAGCAAAACAGGATGAGCTGCCGCTGTTCCCCGGTGATATCGTCCAATATACCTGGCAGGGTGGTGGTGGTTACGGAGATCCCCTTGAACGAAATGTGCAAGACGTTATTGCAGATCTTGAGAAGGGTTACATTGGCGAAACACGGGCCAGGGAAATATATGGTTTCGTGGCAGGTGAAGCCCCTGAAGATACCCTCAAACGTCGTGAGAGCATGCGCAAAGAAAGACTGAACAGAGCTAGGCCACCGACGAGCACAAAAGAAAATAGGCCTGCCGGGAAAGGCACTGTACTTTCGAGGTTTGGCGCTGGATTGGAGTTAACGCAGTCGTCGGGATCCGAACTGCATATAAATTGTGAATGCGGTAATACATTTTGTGGGGCGCAGGAAAACTGGAAAGAACACGCGGCTACCTACAGTTTAACTGCCGACGAACTTCCGGCAGGAATTCGTTTGCACGAGACTATGGAACTGGTTGAATACCTTTGCCCGGGATGCGGCCGACGCCATGCGCTCGATGTCAAGGAAAGGGATATCAAACCGCTCCATGATCTTAAGATAAATAATTGGGTGAGCCAAAAGTTAGCCATATATCCCAAGTAAGGTATTCCACAATGGCGTGCACTCGCTAACGCTCGCGCGTTCAACTTCGCATTTACCAATCGAGCCAAAACCTAACATGGACGCGAAGTTGTCGAACCCTGTTGTTCATTAATCGTGGGTTCGAATCCCGGCCACGACGCAGACAAAGAATAAAGGGGCCGACGGCCCCTTTGTTGTTTTTGGCGGAGAGGGTGGGATTCGAACTCCTAGTGCGCTTCGTCATGAGCTACATGATTTTCTGGAACTAGGCGTAGCTGATCGCCCCGTTGCGAGGAAACGCAGTTTGATGGACGGATGAGCAAGCCGCAGATTAGATTTACCATTGAGGGCGGTGTTTGGCTACGTCGCCACGGCGACGGTAACATCTCAGGCACCACGAGCGAAAACAGGTGCATACGGGGCCTTCGGCCTGTTGTTCGATAGACCTCGGCTCCACCATTTCATCGTCCAAGCAAATACAGCCACAGTCCGGAATTCCTTGAGGGATCCGCATAGAGCTACGGGGATTTAATTGCGTCAGATGATGCGCAGTCTTAGCTACACTAGCTCGCCCCCTGGCGACTTAATCCCCATACGCTCAGCAACCGCTATCCGCGTTGCCATCTCCTCGTCCACCACCTGCTTCGGAAACCAAGGAAAGTGATGGTCGTTCTTGGATACTGGCGGGATGCGCTCAGCACTCCGCGACCACGACGCACCATCGTCCTCGCTGATATAGACGTCGCCCACCGACGCCCCCACGGCAAACATCAAGCCACCGGGCCAGTGGTGTAGACAGATCGCCTCGATAGCCGCCTCGAACGGGCTCGGTAAACCATTAGTCAGCTCCATCCACGTCCGTCCACCATCGGTGCTACGCGCGATCGTGGAATCCGCATTCGAGTTCTGAAACCAGTGGCCAGGATCGTGCCGCGCCCCGGCCAAATAGAGCGTCTTACCGTCGCGCGGATCAAGGAACACGAAGTCAGGATAGCCAATCCGGCCATTAGTTGTCATCAGATGTTCCCAACTCTCGCCCCCGTCGGTACTAGCGTAGAACCCTTCGCCGGTCGCGAGGTAGAAGTTCTCGGGGTGCCGGGGATCGATCACCAGCCGGTGGACGTCGCGGTAAGCAGAGTCGTCGAGGGAAGAATAGCTAGTGAGTTCAGTCCAGGTCCGCCCGTCGTCGTCCGAACACAGCAACGCGCCCTGCTCGACTAGCGCGTAGATGGTCTCGGCCTTGACCGGATGGCAGATGATCGACTTGACGTGGGCAATATACGGCGGTGCCGGAAACGTCCATTTATCCGCATCCGGCACATAGCGCAAGCTATCGAGTTCGCTCCAGGTCTCGCCGAAGTCTTCGCTGCGGTAGAGTGCTGCCGGCTCGGTCCCGACGAAAAGGCTTACTCGGTCACCGATTTGGCGTCGGGCCACCCCATAGACATGCGGCCTTTCGAGCCCATTGGTAAGTTCGCGCCAAGAGGCACCCTCGCCATCTTCACTCACCCATATCCCACCGCTGCGATGCGCACCAGCGAACAACCGACCCGAGACAGGTTCATATACCAGTGCACCCAGATGGTAGTCGGTGAGCGTCCGGTGTGCGAGCCGCCAAGGCGCGCCCTGAGCGTCCCGGGCGTAGGTCATAACTCCCTCAATGGTCGCCACCACCAGCCTTGTAGCTGGCCCATCTCCCCAAGTCTCATTATCGCCGTTCGGAGAGAGGTATGCCGTCGTTTCAACCATGGGCCTGTCCTCCGTACAAGAAAATCATTAATCGGTATAACGACTTGAAACGATATGGCGCCCTGGAGAGGATTCGAACCTCTGACCTACGGCTTAGGAGGCCGTCGCTCTATCCAGCTGAGCTACCAGGGCGAAAGAACCTGCGGCAAGCCGAGTCCACACGGCGCATTGGCCTTTCGCACGAGTTTCTCCAGTGCATTGAACACGTCACTGCGTAAGTTTCTCATCAGCACCGGAGCCTCGCACAGAATTTTCGGCACGAAGCAGAAAAAACAGCGAAACCTGCCACAGAGTAGTGACGCTCGCGCGCGGTGACGGAGTGCTCACGCAGATCCTTTGCTCCCGCAATAGAAGTGCTCGAAGACGTCATATTTTACAAGCTTCTTGAGGTATGTCTTTGCCATTTTTATGCTGCGCCATACACACCCTCAAGCGCCGATCCGATTTGCCATACTAATTCAACTGGATTGCGCTTAGTAGGACTAGAACCCTTATAGGCTCGACAAAACCAGTGACGCTCCGTAGGCTAGATCGCGTATGCCCGCCCGAGATCGCAACCATCCGAGCAGTCCTGCCTGGAACGCATTGGCTGCACACCACGCCACGGTAGGAACCGTGCATATGCGAGAGCTTTTCGACGCCGACCCTGGGCGGTTCAGACAGTTCTCGCTCGAAGCAGGCAAATTATTTCTCGATTTCTCAAAGAATCGAATTACGACGGAAACGCTCGAGTTACTGTTGGGTCTGGCTGACGAGCGAGATTTATCCAACGCAATCTCGCGATTACTACGCGGCGACACCGTCAACTTCACCGAAGGTCGGCCTGCACTACATACAGCCTTGCGCGCGCGTGGACAAAAAACGCTAGACGTCGACGGACACAATGTATTACCTGATGTTCAAAAGTCGTTGATGCAGATGGCAATCTTAGTGGACGAAATATCTGTTGGAAAACGCTGCGGTATCACGGGCAAGCGCTATACCGACGCCATCTCAATCGGCGTCGGCGGTTCCAATATGGGACCGGCGTTAGCAACCTCGGCATTGATTGGCCAGAGGCCACGACTGCTGGATATGCATTTCGTAAGCAACCTTGATCCGCACGCTTTGCTGCAACTCTTCGATAAGCTTGATCCGGAGACGACGATGGTATTGGTCGCTTCGAAAGCATTCACGACATTGGAGACTGCTGCCAACCCACAAGCGGTACGCAACTGGTTCAAAGCAGGTGGCATCGTGGACGCGAGCGCACATTTTTTCGCAATTACAGCTAACCCACAAGCCGCCATAGATTCCGGCATACCAGCGGAAAACACGTTTGAGTTTTGGAATTGGGTGGGCGGCCGCTTTTCACTGTGGAGTGCTATCGGCCTGCCCATCGCTTTAACACTTGGGATGGACATATTCGACGAACTGCTAGACGGCGCCCAAGCCATGGACGAGATTTTTCGAACAGCGCCGTTGGCTGAAAACCCACCCGTCATACTCGCACTCCTAAGCGTCTGGTACGGAAATTTCTTCGGCTGCCAGACGCAAGCCGTTGTCGCTTACGATGAACGACTACAGCTGTTGCCGAGCTATCTCCAACAATTGGAAATGGAAAGCAACGGTAAGTCTGTAGCAACTGGCGGCGGAACAGTTGATGGAACCACAGCTCCAGTTATCTGGGGCGGCGTCGGCACAGACAGCCAACACGCTTTTTTTCAATTACTCCATCACGGCACCCATCTGATACCGATAGACATCTTGGTTCCTTTAAAACGCGAGCGCGATATAGCTGGACACCATCAAGCATTGGTCGCCAACGCTTTTGGTCAAGCACGCGCACTTATGTGGGGTCGGAACCTGGAGGAAGTGGATGATACAGACGAGACAAGTGAGTTTGCTACGCACCGTGTATTTACCGGCAATCGTCCCAGCAATACGATTGTTTACGACGAACTGGATGCGCTGACACTCGGTGCATTAATTGCGTTATATGAACACAAAGTATTCGTGCAGGGCGTGCTGTGGGATATAAATCCTTTCGATCAGTGGGGCGTCGAACTCGGTAAAGACATGGCCAGAACGATCTCGGGGACATTAGAAAAAGCGGATGGCGGACATACGCAGGATTCTTCGACAACAGGACTCATCGCGAGATACGCGAGCCGAAATCCACGTAGGATCTAATGTTGTCAGGGCTTCCCTCCAACCCCTCTCCCAGAGAGAACGGCAGCCAACTCCCTAACGACATAACAAGTTACTCCTCGCTGACAGCGTCAAGGATAGCGAGAATAATAAAATCACTTGACATCCTTGCCTTAGGCGCGACGAACGCTCGATGAAAGGATCGTAACCACTGCAGACGAAGCCCGCTCTAGCTACTCCAATCTCGTGGGTTACACCCTGTAAGAATCGACAACAGACCAACAGGTTTGTTAAGAACCGTCTGCAGTGGTTTAATAGCCGCCAAACTTTTGTAACGGAAATGAACGCCCGCCGACGTCGGTGGTCTGCTAACACTGCCAAAAATAGACACCTGTTTGAAACCATCACATCGTAAATCCGTGGTCACCGGCACCGTAATCGCTGTGATCGCTATTATCGGCATCGGCGTTGTGATGACTGCACAACAGGGACAATCCTCTTTCAAGCCAACGGCAATTCCAGGATTACTCTGGCCTCCACCAGAAAAGCAACTTGGAAAATTCTCGTTGACCGATCACTTTGGCAATTCGTTTGACGGCTCTAAACTCAAAGGCAAATGGTCGTTTCTATTCTTCGGCTATACGCATTGCCCAGATGTCTGTCCGCAAACTCTTGCTGTAATGAGCCAGGTGACACCGCAACTGCCAGAAGTTGCGCGCGAAAATCTGCAAATGCTATTCGTTTCTGTGGATCAGCAACGCGACACCCCGCAGGAACTCGCCGCCTATTTAAGCTATTTCAATGCCGATATAACTGGACTAACGGGCGAGACGCTCGAGCTCAGGAAATTGACCGCACCGCTAGGCATCGCTTACACAACAGAACCGTTGAATGACACGAATGAATATTTGGTTCAGCATTCCTCTGCGGTATTGGTCATCGATCCACAACTCCGCCTTGTCGGTATCTTCTCGCCGCCGCACCGAGCCACAGATATGGCCGCGCGATTCCGGAAGATGCGTGCTTTTGTCGAAGAAAAAACGTGAGATCCATTCGACAGCGTCTATGTTTGTTGCTTATGTGCCTCTACACCGGGTGCGGATTCGCAGCTCAGGAGATCATCGTTTCGGATCCATGGATCGCAGAGGCGCCACCCAACGCCAAAGTAATGGCTGCCTACATGCGTATCGACAACCACTCGGCACAGGCACGGCGGTTGCTTGCCATTAAGAATGACTATGGCTTGCAAGTGGCACTGCATCGCTCGATAGACCAGGGAGGGATAGTAATAATGAAGCCGGTCAATGACATTATGCTGCCTGCCAACGGCCACCTGTTACTAGCGCCTGGCGGCTATCACGCGATGATTCATGCTCCCGCGCGCGATTACCGCCAAGGTAACCACCTTCAAATGAGCCTCCAGTTCGCGGATGGCACGATGATCAGGATCGTAGCTGAGGTAAAACGGCGACTACGATGAATGCAGTCGATAAAATATTGACTTTACCGCAGCACCTGATCCCACAACACTTGCTGTCCCATCTGGCATATCACATAACTCGCAGCACCTTCGCGCCGTTGAAAAACGCATTGATCAAAACATTCATACGCAAATACGATGTCGACATGGGACTCGCACTGCTTCGTAACCCGGAATCGTACGAATCTTTTAATGCGTTTTTTACGCGA
Organism: uncultured Gammaproteobacteria bacterium; assembly: GCA_964493555.1. Taxonomy (GTDB): domain Bacteria; phylum Pseudomonadota; class Gammaproteobacteria; order JADZEE01; family JADZEE01; genus CAZBOQ01. The sequence goes on from CAZBOQ010000250.1 coordinate 6,816, forward strand.
GCTCTCCGTGACGATGCGCGCCCGGTGGACTTAAGAGAAAACGTGCTCTGCTCCCCGGTTGATGCGAGGATCAGTCAATGCGGCCCGATTAAACATGATCGGCTGTTCCAAGCAAAAGGAAGACATTTTACCTTGAGTTCTTTGCTCGGCGAACAGAAATCCGCCCAGCAATTCACCGACGGGAGCTTCGCGACCTTATATTTGTCTCCGCGCGACTACCATCGGATCCACATGCCGGCGGCTGGCCAGCTTCGAAGCATCATTTACATTCCCGGTCGGCTATTCTCAGTCAATCCGCGGACTACGCGAACCGTCGATGCACTGTTCGCCCGCAATGAACGCGTTTGCCTCCATTTCAATGGCCAAGCTGGGCCGTACGTGGTGATCCTAGTCGGGGCAATATTTGTAGGCTCTATAAACACAGTGTGGACAGGCGACATAACGCCGCCAAGAGCACACGAAATGAGGAAATGGTCATTCGACAGTAGCAAAAGTGAATATGCTTCTCAGTGTGGCGACGAATTAGGCCAATTCAATATGGGTTCGACAGTGATCTTGCTGTTCCCCAAGGATGTTGTTCGATGGTCACAAACCGTAACGCCCGATGCGTTCGTAGAGATGGGCGCAGCTATCGGAGAGTTTGTGGTTTAGCCGCGTCGCTCGCGCTGCTGATAAAAACCACGATTAGCTCCTTCTCACTCCTTTGTTGAGGGCCCGTCATTGTTAGAGCGAGGCTACGCAAACCAACATCAGTGTATTGGGAAAAATTCCGAGCAACAGCACCAACAGACCGTTCAACGACAGCGTGAATTTGCTGTCAGCTGACACCGCTAATGGAGCGCTTTGCTCACCTTCGTCAAAATACATCAACCTAATGACGCGCAGATAATAGTAAGCACCGATGATGGAAAACACTACGCCAAGGACCGCAAGCCAAGTCAAGCCGCCCGCGGCCAATTCCTTCAACACAAACCACTTTGCCCAAACCCCGACGAACGGCGGTACGCCAGCCATTGCAAACATCAATATCACCATAATCACAGCGAACCATGGGCTGCGACCGTTAAGGCCACTGAAATCTGTTAAGCGATCTGCATCGAATTCCCCACGTCCGAGCAAAATGACCATCCCAAACGCACCCGCGCTCATAAACGCG
>CAZBOQ010000251.1:0-12313 GCA_964493555.1 uncultured Gammaproteobacteria bacterium
GGTCTAACTCCTTGCTCGGTTTACCTGCCAACCTCAATCACAACTGCCATCGCGGTATCCCCGGCCGCGCAGCCCTGAAACAATCCGCGCCCACCACCGCGAATCACTAGCTCTTCGATCAACTCGATCATCTGACGCAAGGTGGTGGCGGCATGCGGATGGCCGAAAATCAGTGAGCACCCGTAGTTATTCATGCTCATCAGGTCCGCGCCCGTCTCCCTGGCAAACACGATGTCGTTGACCGCGAATGGGTTATGCGACTTGATGGCATCGATCTGATTTATTGTGAGATCGGCGTGTTGGAGCGCACGTTGTGCGGCCGGCACAGGGGCATGTGGCATAAAGGCCTTTTCGGCGCGTGCTAATCCAAAGCTCTTAAGCCGAATACGAATGTTCGGATCTTTAGATAGCTCGCTCGCTTTCTGAGGCGTTGTTACGACTAGCGCGGCGTTGCCGTCAGCGGGATGGGTCTGGCCACCAAAGGTGACGGTTCCGCCGAGTTTCGTCGGTTTTATTTTTGCCAATTTCTCTGCCGAGGTCGGATAAATACCTTCATCGCCTACAAGCTGAACGGTACTCGTCTTGTAATTGTTACTAGGAACATCGAAGGGGAGCGTCATATAACGCTTATGGAACGCCGAATTATCGGCTAGCGAATCTTGGTATTGTTCATGGCGGCGTAATACCACTTCGTGCTGTTCCTCGGTGCTAATTTTCCAACGCTCAGCAACGTTCTCCGCGGTTTGAATCATGTCTTGACCGGTTTCCGGATCGCCATCGAACATGTTGTCGATCACCCAGTGTTCCTGTTGCGCCGAACCGCCCATACCGGTGGGGTCGGGATAATAAAGCTGAGGACCGTTCGATAGGCGATCAGCTCCAACCACTAGCGCAACCTCGGCGTTGCCACTCTCCATCTCTTGGGCGGCGTTCTGCAAACAACGTGTTCCGGTCGCGCAGGCCTGTGAAATCGTCGGGCCACCGACTGTATTTGCGCCAATTTTTCCCATGAGCCACGGCAAACCCCAAAAAGCTCGGTATTGTGGAATGGTGATCCCGAGCACACCGTAGTCAATACTCTCTATTGGAATATCGCGCTCCACTAACGCCTGCTTCGCGACGTGCCCGGCGAACTCGATGCTGTTCAGATGGGCAAAACTTCCCTGCCATTTACAAAACGGCGTGCACCAATATGCGCCGTATGGTATCTCCGCCTGCATGTGCGTTCCTCGTGTTGGTCTGTCTGATGCCAGGGTCAATTCCGTTATAATACAACCTTCATGCCGACTCCGGATCCCCCGTGAGCGTCTACACAGTCGATAAATTAATAACCAAGATCCGGCTGCTGGTAGCCGAGTACCGACGCCCCACGGATAAAACCGTGACGGCGACCGGTAAATTGGCCGTGGATGACGCAGCCATATCGCTGATGTGGCGTATTAGCCGGAAGAAATATACGAAGCCGACAAGGAGGTCATTGTGCAAGTTATGAATGAAACCAAATACAGTAAGTGTAAGCAACGGGGAGCTCTGTCCAAGGCGAGGTTCAGGAGGATCGGACGGCTGTCATGGACCAGGGTCGCTGCGAGCCGATCCTGAACATGCCATCCCTGGATGAAGTACTGGGGAGTGATGGCCCGTTCCAGCGGTTGATCGCGGGTTTTACTCCGAGGCTACAACAGCGGGCGATGGCGCGCGCTGTGGAAAAGGCAATCAACGAACAGGACACGCTGGTCTGCGAAGCTGGTACCGGTACCGGGAAGACCTTTGCGTATTTGGTACCTGCACTCCTTTCCGGTAAACGCGTTATTGTTTCAACCGGCACCCGTAATCTACAGGATCAACTGTTTCACCGGGACCTACCACTAGTGCGGGAGGCGTTGGCAGTCGGCGGTACCATCGCCCTATTGAAGGGGCGCGCTAATTATCTATGTCTTCACCGGCTGGAGCAGATCGGAGGTGGTAATGGGTATCTCTTTTCAGGGGACCTAAGCGAGCTCCAAAGGATCCGGGAATGGGCGGGACGGACCGTCGGCGGTGATATCGCCGAGGTTTCGGATGTTATGGAAAACGCCGTGGTCTGGTCGTCGGTCACCTCAACAACTGAGAACTGCCTGGGACAGGAGTGTGGGTTCTACGACGAATGCCATGTCGTCAATGCACGTCGCGACGCTGCGACTGCGGATATCGTCATCGTCAATCATCATTTGTTCCTCGCCGACATGGCGCTCCGGGAGGAGGGGTTCGGTGAGATTATTCCGGGCGTGGATGCCGTCATATTCGATGAGGCGCATCAATTACCCGAGGTTGCAACCCACTTTTTCGGCACCACCGTTACTAGCCGGCATGTAACCGAGTTGGTGCGTGACACGCTGCGGGCTGCGCACAAGGAGGCCGGTGATACACCCGGTCTGATTGACCTCGCGACTGGGCTGGAACGCACTTTAATGGCGTTTCGTAACTCGGCTGGTGGCAATGAACGGCGTGAGGAATGGCGCCGGGTTAGAGATCTGCAAACCGTCAACGCGGCGTTTTCGGCACTAAGCGAACAGGTAGTCGTGTTAGCCGAGGCACTGGAGATTACCGGTGAGCGCGGCGCCGAACTACAGAACTGCGGGCGTCGGGCCGAGACGCTCAAGGCACATCTGCAACTATTCGAGGGTGCCGAACAGGAGACCTCTGTTCGTTGGATGGAAGTGCAGCGGCGCGGCTTCGCCCTACATCACACGCCGGTCGATATCGCCGAGGCTTTCAGCAATAGGCTGGATCATTATCCTAGTAGCCGGATATTCACGTCCGCAACTTTGGCGGTCAGCGAATCACTGGATTATTTTACTCAGCGTTTAGGTCTAACTGAAGTAACGACTCATTGCTGGGGAAGTCCGTTTTTCTTTCAGGAACAGTCATTGCTGTATTTGCCAGAGATCGAACTCGAGCCGAAAGATCCTAACTACACGGCGCAAGCCGTACGCGCGACAGTACCGGTGCTTGAGGTAAGTGGAGGACGCGCGTTTTTGTTGTTCACGAGTCATCGGGCATTGCACGAGGCGCACGGGATCTTGAAAAGCGAAAATGATTTCGCATTGTTTATGCAAGGGGATGCACCGAAACATGAATTGCTCAAGCGCTTTCGGGAAACGACTCGTGCGGTGCTGCTAGGTACCAACAGTTTTTGGGAAGGCGTGGACGTGCGTGGCGATGATCTTACCGTTGTGATGATAGATAAACTTCCGTTCGGCGCGCCTGATGACCCGTTGTTGCGAGCGAGATCTGTCTTATTGCGCGAGGAGGGCCTGAAGCCGTTCATGGTGCATCAACTGCCGGAAGCCGTGTTGGCGCTCAAACAGGGCGCGGGTCGTTTGATCCGGGATGAGGAGGATTTTGGCGTACTGGTTTTGTGTGATCCTCGGTTAACCACACGCTCTTATGGCAAACGGTTTCTTGATGGTCTGCCGCCGATGCCTCGGGTGAGAGAACTGGATGCTGTACGCCATTTCTTTGCCGAGTTTTCGGGGGAAGGAGGGGATGCACGTGAAGCGTCAGAGCTCTAAGGTATTTGATCCGAGTTGCAGCGACTGCCCACGACTTTCTTGCCATTTGGAATTGGTGCGGGCTGAACATCCGGATTATCACGCTGCGCCGGTGCCACCATTCGGGCCGGCCCGCGCCAAACTGCTAGTAGTTGGGCTGGCGCCAGGCAGGCATGGCGCCAATGCGACCGGGCGAGTTTTTACTGGCGACCATGCCGGGGTGCTCCTGTACGAAACGCTGCACAGGCACGGTTTCGCTAATCAAGCGAATTCGATCCACGAACGGGACGGCTTGAGGTTGAGCCAGTGCAGGATCACCAATGCGGTGAAATGCTTGCCGCCCGGAAACAAACCAACGACTGAGGAGGTGGTGACCTGTAACCGTTTCCTCGCGGCCGACTTGGATAGCTTGCCCACTGCGGGAGTGATTCTTGCCCTAGGCGCAATCGCGCACAAGGCGGTATTGCGCGCGCGACAATTGAAACAGAGCGCATATCCCTTTGGCCATGGATCGGAGTACCAGCTGGAGGACGGACGTTGGTTAATCGACTCCTACCACTGCTCACGCTACAACACTCAAACGCGGCGGTTGACCAGTGAAATGTTCGATTGCGTGATCGCTAGGGCGCGGCAGCTGGTTGATCTGTAAAATAACGCCGATGGCAGCTTCGGAATCAAAGTTTGACGGTAAGGTGTTTTGTAAGGCGTTGACCAAACGTCCGGGTGTGTACCGGATGCTCGATGGCCGCGGCCAGGTACTTTACGTCGGTAAAGCGCATAGTCTCAAAAAGCGGGTTGCAAGCTATTTTCAAGGGGCTGAACGGTTGGATGCGAAAGGCCGGGCGATGGTTGCTCAGATCAGTGGAATCGAAGTCACAGTGACGCACACCGAGGGCGAAGCACTGATTCTCGAAAGCAATCTCATCAAGGAGTATAGACCCCGGTACAATGTCGTGTTTCGCGACGATAAAAGCTATCCCTACATCTATCTGTCCAGTGATCAAGCGTTTCCCCGGTTGAGCTTCTATCGCGGCGCACGGAACGGACTAGGCCGCTATTTCGGTCCTTATCCGAACGCTGGGGCCGTTCGCGCAAGCTTGAACTTGTTGGAGAAGCTTTTTCAGCTGCGTACCTGTGAGGACAGTTACTTCAAGAATCGTTCGCGACCTTGCCTCAGCTTCCAGATAAAACGCTGCAGTGCCCCATGCGTCAATTTCATTGATGAGCAAAGTTATCGTGAAGATGTTGAACACGCAGTAATGTTTCTGGAGGGGCGAAGCCAGGATGCGATTAATGCGCTCGGTGAGCGTATGGAAAATATGTCGCGGGACCAGAAATATGAACAAGCCGCGCGGTATCGCGATCAAATCAGCAGTCTGCAGCGCGTTCAGCAGCGGCAGCATGTCAACTCGGTCAAAGACGACGTCGATGTCATCGGGTGCTGCGCCAAAGGGGGAGTTGGTTGCATACAAGTCTTTTATATTCGCCGCGGCCACAACCTGGGCAACAGGTGCTTTTTCCCGAAAAACACGGCTGGACATGATGAAGCCGAAATACTGGCTGCGTTTCTACCACAGTATTATCTGGTGAAGCGTGCGGATCGCAACATCCCCCGGGAAATTATCGTTAGTCATGGGTTGGAGGAGGAGGGACTGCTCGTTGAGGCGTTGACAGCTCACGGTGGAGGCCGTACCAGCCTTCGAAATAAGGTTCGGGGAAAACGCAAGCGCTGGTTAGACATGGCGAAAGAGAACGCGAAACTCGCACTGGAACAGCGGTTGGCGGAACGCTCCGGTCAACAGCAACGCAACGAGGTCCTCCAGGCCGTCTTGGACTTTGACGACCCAATTGAACGGATCGAGTGCTTCGATATCAGCCATACCGGCGGAGAAGCCACGGTCGCGAGCTGCGTCGTTTTTGGCCCGGAAGGCCCGTTAAAATCCGACTATCGGCGTTTCAATATTCGCGATATCAAAACAGGTGACGATTATGCGGCGATGCGCCAGGCAGTGGAACGCCGTTATACGCGTGTGCGCCGGGAAGATGGGCAGCTTCCGGATCTGCTACTCATCGACGGAGGTAAGGGCCAAGTTAATACTGTGCGTGAGTCTCTTGCGGAATTGCAACTTGCGGATCTACCGATTATCGGCATCGCGAAAGGCCCTTCCCGTAGACCCAGTGCCGAGACACTAGTTTTGGAAGATGGAAAAATAAACCGGCGACTAAAGGTGGATTCTCCTGCCCGACATTTGATCCAACAAATACGGGACGAAGCCCATCGGTTCGCCATTTCCGGTCACCGCCAGCGCCGCGCCAAAGCACGTACTTCGTCCCCGTTGAATGATATTCCCGGCATCGGCGTGCAGCGCCGCAGGAATCTGATGCGCTATTTCGGAGGTATGCAGGGCGTGGTCCGCGCGGGCGTGCATGAGCTGAGTAAGGTCTCGGGAATCAGCAGGCAGCTTGCCGAAAGGATTTATGATGTACTACACGGATGACGCGTGCAGTGAATATCCCGAATTTCCTGACCTGGTTGCGCATCGCACTTCTGCCGGTGTTCGTGGTGGTGTTCTGTTTGCCCTTCAGCTGGGCGCGCGGCGCGGCAGCTGCAGTATTCATTTTCGCTGCGATTACTGATGGACTGGATGGCTATCTGGCTCGCCGGTTGGAGCAAACCTCGAGGCTCGGCGCTTTTCTTGATCCGGTTGCCGACAAGCTTATGGTGGCTGTCGTCCTTGTGCTGCTGGTCCAAGAACATCCCAGCATATGGCTGGCTCTTCCCGCGGCGGTCATCATCGGTAGGGAGATTACAATATCGGCGCTACGGGAGTGGATGGCGGAGGTTGGCGAGCGCGAGCGAGTTCGCGTATCGGCGCTGGGCAAGATTAAAACGACAGCGCAAATGGTTGCACTGATTTTAATGGTCTACCGGGAGGAGCTGCTGGGCCTGCCGATGTTCGAGATTGGATTCGTTCTTCTTTATGTCGCCGCGATTCTCACGATCTGGTCGATGACGGTATACGTGCGCGCGGCGATGCCACGTTTGCAAGAGAAATAGGCGCCGGAAGGTTTGCTACCCTCTCTCTGGCAGAAGGTGAGGGTTTTAAACCTAAAAACCGGTGATAAACTAAGTACGCAGTGGAGACGGCGATGTGATGTATGATCTTCCTAACGTAGCGGGAATAGCTCAGTTGGTAGAGCACAACCTTGCCAAGGTTGGGGTCGCGAGTTCGAGTCTCGTTTCCCGCTCCATTTTCAATATTGTAGAGTAAGCGTGCGGTAAAACTCCCTTTGACCAAGTGTTCTATCAGGCCCACAGTTGTTAGCGGAATATGCTCAAACCCAGACCGGCCTCAACCTGCTTGAAGTAATGGTTTCGGAGCTCCATGCTGGCTAAGTGTATTTCCGTCCTTTTCGTGTCGGAGTGGGATCCGTCGCTGGTAACTTTCTTGTAAATCCGATCTCAAGCGATCGGACCTAATATGACTTGCTGGATTCCTCGTTCAGGCGAATTTTGTTTACAAGACAACTCCATCGCCGCAATCAGTACCAATGGAGCCGAGCTTTAGAACAAGTTCGATGATTTTGGGGTTGAACAAAAATAAAGCGTAGGGGTGGGCGGTGCGCTGATAAAGATAATTTGCCACATAAAGTGAGGAGTTGGTGATGAGTGAACGCCCGGTTCCGCCAAAACCAGATTGGCTGAAAAATATCTTCCCTTGGCAACAGAAGTCGATCTTGGTCAATGGCAGAAATATGGCGTACATCGATGAGGGGCGGTCATCTGGCAGACCTGTTCTGCTGCTATCAGGTAACCCGACCTGGGGTTTTCTATACAGAGAGTTTTTTAGACCGCTGGTTGAAGCTGGATATCGTCCGATAGCGCCAGACTGGATCGGTGCAGGTTACTCTGATCATCCGCGTATCGATTCTGCTTTGACGTTTGCTCATCATATTGCAGATCTGGTTGCATTTATTGATCAGTTGAATCTCGAAGGTTTTGTTCTGGTCGGCCAGGACTGGGGTGGACCACAAGGACTTGCTGCAGCGCTTCAGAGGCGGACGAAACTCTCCGCTCTTGTATTAATGAGCACGTGGGCGTTCAATGGCGGGGCAGGGAAATTTCATTCCTCCCCTCGGCCCTGGACAACGTGGCATGCGCCACTTATAGGTCAATTTTTTATGAAGCGCCTTAAAGTACTTTCTCAACACGGGGTCAGTACGCTCTCTAAACGTGGCATGACGCCCGATGAAGGCAGAGCTTATCACCACGTTTTTGATGAGCCGGATTCGGACCATGTTGTACTTACGTGGCCCAGAAGCATTCCGATGCGTGAAGGCGACCGGGGTTGGCATGATATGGAACTGCTAGAAAGCCGACTTGAAGAGATTGGTGACGCACCGACGCTTCTTCTTTGGGGCAGAGAAGATAGTGTTTTTGGGGAGCGTTACGCAATGCGGCTCAAAACGAAAATTCCCCACGCGGAGGGCCCGTTCCCCATAGATAATGCTGATCATTTCATGCAGGACGATAAAGGCAAAGAAATTGCAGGTAAAATAGTCGAGTTTTTGCAACGAACCATGCCTCCCGTCTTGACCCCCTCGCCGTCATCCCAGACGCTTCCCGAGCGCCCGGTGTCGAGCGAACGCTGGACGATGCAATTTGTCCGCTCATGTATCGATGAGAAGAAGTACCGTGTTGATCCTCTTCTTTCTGAACAGGAACTGGATGTGCGACCGGAAGTTAGTGAAGCACTAGAAACAGAGCTCGGTATTCGGGCGGGTAGGCGTTACTGGCGCTCGCGCCGAGGTCACTCATACCTGCTTGAACTTGGAGATCATGGGCAAGGCAGACCGAGCACAGCAACTGTTTATGGTCTATGGGAACGGTGGGAACCGCGGCCGCCGGAGGCCGAAATTGATGCTGATTTGCTGGATTTCTGTATCTGGATGGCAGAGATCTCACCGGGTATGGAGCCATCTGATGTGAAACGAGTCGCAGAGTTTGCCGGTTTCAATCACTGATACGGCGCGACGGGGCCTCAAAAGGCACACTGAATCATGATAGCGAGGCTCATGCTTCGGCTACTACTACATCCGACAGCAGTCTTCCCAGCGATATCGAGAGCTATAGTCCTTCTTCGTGGTAAGTGGCCGTCAAAACCGCTGGGTCCAAGAGAATTGGGTTGAGAAATCGAGTTCATGACTGCTGTAGACAGCAGCCCGACGGCCGGGTCGATCATCACGGGTGAAATCGTGGTTGAGTGTCAAGTTGAATTCTGTGCCTGGGGTGACAATCCAGCGTAATTGGCTGTTCAGTGTTATCAGGTGAGTCTCAGACTCATGCTGAATGAAATTCGTCCATGACAGTCTGGGATTGAATAACGCGTCTAGCTTCAATCTGTTTATTTCGACGTCGAAATTCCCGGAGGGCAGGTTCGTATTGATGTTATTGTGGACAATGCTAGCAAAGAAATGCGGATTTGGTCGCCATTCAAGTTTCGCAGTGAAATCAACCCCATTGCCATCGAAGAATTCACCCGCCTTCCACATGATCAGTGCCTTGATCGGGCGGTGGTTGCTCGTTTCAAATTTAGTGAAATTTCTGGCCCAGCGATACTTCCCAGCCGGAATAACTACCCCTCGACTGATCTCAAAAGGTCTGACTAATGTCTCTCGTTGATAATGTATCCAAGTCTGAAGAGTGTCACCGAGCTGATTTTGTATCTCGAACAATCTTGTCTGGAAAATCATGGAGCGTAATTCGTTGTCGGTATCAGTGGTCACATCCCATCTCACGCCCCAATCCATGGTGCGTAGATAATGGCCGCGCTCAGGGCGTACCCGAAAGCGCAGCTGACCGTCATATTTTCGGATTCCTGGACGGTTGACGAAACCGAGTGCTGGGTTGAAGTTCTGCTGGATTTCCGTGAAATTGGCTCGGGCGTTCCACTTATCGTTGGGGTAGTTCAGACGTAAACCGTAAGACATTTCGTCGCCGTCTCGACCGGATGTGAACGAACGCATAACAAATGCATCGGCGACGAAGGTCTGATCGCCAAATACGAAACTGTTGCGGTACCGGTAGTCAGCGCCGACCAAACCATTGTCATCATCCGACAAAGGATCCCCATACGTCATCAGCATACCTATGCGTGATTCGTCGAGGACGTCGGTGGCACCTCGCAAGACAGTTAGGTTTTTCGAGTCAATCGTCCCGAGAGCCCCCATCTGGCTATTGAGTAGTCCTAATGAGTAGCGACCGATCCGCCCAGTCAATTTTGCCCCTGCCTGAAGGTCGACTGTATCCGGGTTATCCACATCGCCGGCAAGACCGATACGCCGTGAGAAAAACGGCATTCCGTTAACATCCTCAAGCCCGGCAAATTGGAAGATATCAGCGTCGCGTACAAAAAAGTCACGCTGTTCGGGAAAAAACAGCCGAAAGCGGGTCAGATTGGTCTGGATCTCATCCACGCGCGCATCCGAGAAATCCGGGTTCAAGACCAATGAGCCGGTAAGTGACGGGGTGAACCGATAAATCAGCTCACCGCCGGGGGCGAGTTTAATATCCTGATCATCTCCTCGATCACGCCAACGGAAATTACTGGCTATTGCCGGTTTGATATCAAGTCCCACTCCCTGCTGAAGTCCATGCAGACCGCTGATATCACCATATGCGCGGGCATAGACCATGCTTCGGTCCTGGGAGATGTTTGACCAACGGACTGTTTCGTTGCGCCGCTTTATTAAACGCTCGATATCCAATCCCCAGACATCCGTGCCGGGATTAAAGGATAGCGTCTTTGCGGGTATTGCCAGTTCCGCTGTCCAGCCTTCTTGGTCCCGACGGCCGTCGGCGTACCAGATTCCGTCCCAGTAACGCGCAAATTTGGAGTTGTTTTCTATCCGAGCATCCAGTGTGGCTCCGAGCATATTCACCTCGAAAGCGAAGGCGTTGCGCCGATCGAGAAAGGTGTCAAGCGTGATGAGGATGCGATCGCCAGAGCGCAAGTCTCCGTCATCCCGCAATTCTTTAGCTATCATATTATCGGGTTCGCTGTCATAGCAGCGCACGCCGATGTAGATCATGTCCGCATCGTAGGCAAGGTAAACCTCGGTACGCTCACTGGGGGTTCCGCCCTTGATAGGATTGACCTGTTTAAAATCATCGATGAGCGATGCTTTGCTCCATATTGCGTCAGTGAGGGAGCCATCGATCTCAGGTGGGGTGCTGATCCGCGTAATGCTAATCCGCGGCCGTTCCGCTATCGCGGAGTTGGGAACGCAGAGCAATAGCGCTGCCAAAATGTGAGCGCGGGCATTGAACTTCATTTGTTCATATCCACCATAAAGTAATCATTTTACAATTTAACAACGATCGGTGCTGCAGGGCTGGGCAGTACGTAAGGGTTACAGTCACCTTGCCGCTAGCTAGGTACAGCTCACTGGCATCTCACTGGATCTCGGCCATGAGAGTTACTTTACGAAAAAACGACAGCCACCGATGCCACGGAACAGATCGGCGATTGGCCGCTGATCCGCAGCTTTCGGATCGATGAAGCAATGCTGAACGATTCCATCCGTGAAGGCGTCCGAAGCACTTTCGACGAGGCAGAACAAAAGTTTTGATGGCAGTAGTGCGAACTGAGTTGCCCGTTGGTAAGGATTCTACTTCAGATCGGCCATCTGCTACTGCGAGCACGGGAACCCAAAGAAGGGTCTGTCGTAGGTTCGAGACAAGTCGTTATCCTGCATTAGTGCATTAAGTTCGGCGGATGCTTTTCAGGCGCGTAACGCTGGCATCATTGCGGACGGGTATCTATCGCCTTTGGTCTGGCCGTCTGGGAACGCCTGATCGATACGTGCGAGTTCATCCGAGTTGAGGGTGATTTCACATGCGGCGATATTTTCCTCTAAATAGCTGCGGCGCTTAGTGCCCGGAATTGGCATCATGTGTTCGCCTTGGGCTAGGTTCCACGCGAGCGCTAGTTGGGCTGCGGTGCAACCCTTTTCTTTGGCGATCCTGACTATTCTTTCGGTAATCAGAAGATTATGGTCGAAGGCATCGCCTTTAAAGCGAGGATGTCGATTTCGACTGTCGCCCTCCGAAATCGGCGTTTCCTTACTGATGGTGCCGGTCAGGAATCCCCGGCCCAACGGGCTGTAAGCAACAAAACTGATATCGAGTTCGGAACAGGTATCCAAAACTTCGCCTTCGTATTCGCGAGTCCATAAAGAATATTCGTTTTGGACCGCTGCAATAGGGTAGGCAGTGTTTGCCTTTCTAATGGTCTTCGCACCAACCTCGGATATACCGACGTGGCGGATCTTCCCGGCATCAACTAGCTGGGCCATCGAGCCCAGTGATTCCTCGATCGGTACATGACGGTCGATGCGGTGCAGGTAGTAGAGATCGATGTAATCTGTCTCCAACCGTCGCAGGCTCCCGGCAATAGCCTTTTTTATGGTCTCAGGGCGATTGTCGACATAAGGTCCATCCGAGCCCCGATAGTTACCGCATTTGGTGGCAAGGAATACTTCCTCGCGTCGGTTCTTTATGGACTGGCCGATGAATTGTTCGTTTTCTCCGTTGTTATAGACTTCTGCTGTATCGAAGTGATTGAGGCCGAGGTCCAGTGCCCGGGTCAGCGTGGCCCGAGCCTCTTTGTCGTCGCGCTCTCCATACCATCCGATAATACCCATACAGCCTAGGCCAATGGCCGAGATATTCTCATCGGATTTCCCCAACTTTCGCGTCTTCATGCGTTGTTGACTCCGTT
>CAZBOQ010000252.1:0-12692 GCA_964493555.1 uncultured Gammaproteobacteria bacterium
CACGATCAACCACACCGTCTAATATCTCACTCTGACCGGTCTCCTTGTCGATCACCTTCTTCCACTTCGTCTCCATTGGAACGATCTCATCCCTGATACTTCCGGCGCTTACTGCAGCAGCGTAACGTTGCTGGCTCTGGAGAGCGTATTCATCCTGCATGTCACGGCTGATGTTGTAACGCCGTGCAACGATTTCAGCGGTATTGCCCATTTTCATGTAGATTTCCGGCTTCACTTCAAGCAGACGTGGGTTTTTTTCATATTCCGCATGCTTCTTCCGGCCTAGCATTGAAATCGACTCCACACCACCGGCGACGGCCACCTGCGTCTGCCCGGAAGCGATTTGGTTTGCTGCTAGCGCGATCGACTGTAAACCCGAAGAACAAAAGCGGTTAACGGTCATACCGCCGGTGGTGATGGGAAGTTTGGACAACACGACCGCGAGGCGCGCAACATTTCCGTCTTGTTCGCCCACCTGCAGACCGGCACCCAATACACAGTCTTCTACTTCCTCGGGTGCGAGTTTCGGGTTCCGCTCAAGTAAAGCATCGATGCAATGCGCAGCCATGTCGTCTGGACGGGTCAGATTGAAAGTACCGCGATGCGCCTTGGTCAACCCAGTCCGAACGTTATCCACAATTACCACGTCTCTCATATATAGCTCCACCTGCCAGAATTGAGCCACGCATGATACTCCAAAGCGGCTAACGTCAACTCTGTACCGACAAGAGAATCAAACCACCCGATCCTGCTAATATTGCGCTCTTGTTCTTGCGCTATGGCGCTGTGCAGACCGCAATCGGAGACAGACATTGTTTGAAGCATTGGACCAACTACCACCAGACCCGATCCTCGGGGTAATGGCAGCCTATCGAGCCGATCCGAATCCGGCTAAGGTCGACTTAAGCGTGGGAGTCTATCGAGATGAGGATGGCCACACTCCCATTCTGGCGTGTGTCGAAGAAGCGCAAGCCCGTTACACAGGTTCGGAAGATACAAAAAGCTATATCGCTCAACCCGGCGTGCCGGGTTCAAACGAAGCTATTCGTGAATTGTTGTTTGGTAGCGATCACCCTGCTCTACAATCCGATCGTGTGCGCACAGTACAGGCACCGGGCGGTTGCGGTGCGCTCAGAGTAGCGGCTGAACTCATCAATCGTAGCAACCCCAATGCGGTCATGTGGGTAACCATGCCGACTTGGGCAAATCATCTGCCTTTGCTCGGCAGCGCTGGGATTCAGCTTAAAGAATTCCCGTACTACGACTACGACGACCACACCATCCGCTTCGACGAGATGATGGCAACGTTGTCGACGATCGCCCCAGGTGAATTAGTCTTATTTCATGCCTGCTGTCACAATCCCTGCGGGGCGGATCTTAATCCTGCACAATGGGATGCTATTGCCGAGCTCGCTGCGGAGCGCGGATTTACGCCGTTCGTTGATATTGCCTATCAAGGTCTTGGGAATGGACTGGACGAAGACGCTTACGGATTGCGAGTGTTAGCTGAAAAGGTACCGGAACTTATCGTTGCTAGTTCCTGTTCAAAGAATTTTGGTCTGTATCGTGAACGAGTCGGTGCGATCTCCGTCATCGCTACAACACCAGCTCGCGCCGACGTGATCCATAGTCAGATCTTGAATATCGCACGCGGGCTGTACTCCATGCCCCCCTCACACGGCAGCGGCATCGTCATGACCATTTTAACGGACACAGACCTCCGCGCGGATTGGATACAGGAGATTACCGCAATGCGCGACCGCTTGAACGACCTGCGGGAAACGTTCGCGGCAAAGATGCGCGAGAAAAACTCACCTCGACGGTTTGATTTCATCGAAGATGAACGAGGACTATTTTCGTTTCTCGGCATCACCAAGAAACAAATCCACACCCTACGGGAGGAGTACAGCATTTATATGGTTGAATCAAGCCGCATCAACATCGCCGGCATCAGCCATAAGAATGTCGACTACGTGACGGACGCATTGATATCAGTTCTCTAACCTAACAGATTTAATGCATCCTCAGAAAAAGATTACTCCCAACGAGAGAGGCTCAAAATGCAGCTAAGTACCGACCGAATCTTGACGACCCACGTAGGCAGCCTGCCGCGGGCCAACGATGAATTACATACGCTACTTTACGCTATCGACCGTGGCGAAAGTTGTGACCAAGCCAGGTTCGATCACCTCTCGAAAGAGGCTGTCAACGACGTATGCCGCAAGCAGGTCACAGCCGGCATCGACATCGTCAGCGATGGCGAACAAAGCAAGATCGGCTATTCGAGCTATATCCGTCATCGCGTGTCCGGTTTTGAACCAGCCAACCTCCCCATCATTGTTCCGCCTGACGTCGCAGAGTATCCAGAATATGCTCTTGCGACGTACGAAGCTGGTAACGCCCCTGATTTTGTCCAGACCGCCTGCACCGGCCCCATCGCATCATTGGGTTTAGGTTTAGCCGAGAGAGACATCGCAACGTTCACTGCCGCCATTGCTGCCACCGGTGGCAAAGAAGGCTTCATGCCGGCAGCCTCCCCCGGCGTTATCTCTGTTTTTCAGCCGAATAAGTACTACGCCACTGACGAGGAGTACCTGTTCGCCCTTGCCGATGCCATGAAACCGGAGTACGACGCCATCGTGGCAGCCGGGCTGGTCTTACAGCTCGATTGTCCTGATCTCGCGCTTGGCCGACATATCTTCCTAGTCGACATGACTGATGCCGAGTTCGCCAAGCGCTCTGAGATACACATTGATGCGCTCAACCATGCGCTGCGGGATATTCCAGCGGAAAGCGCACGAATGCATCTTTGCTGGGGAAACTACGACGGCCCGCACCATCATGACATTCCTGTGAGCAACATCATTCCGTTGCTCAACAAAGCAAAACCACTGGCTATCTCATTCGAGGGTTCCAATCCCCGCCACGAGCACGAGTGGAAAGAATGGGATAACGCCAAACTGCGCGATAACATGGTCCTCATCCCTGGCGTCATTGACTCACACTCTAACTACGTGGAACACCCAGAGGTGATCGCTGACCGGATAACACGCTATACCGACATAGTCGGCCGCGAGCGGGTTATCGCCGGGTCGGATTGCGGATACGGTACCTTTGCGAGCCTACATTACACACACCCCGCAATCGTCTGGCCTAAACTTGAGGGCTTGGCAACGGGCGCAGCGCTGGCGAGTAGCCGCCTGTTCTAAATTTTGGACGATTGAGAGGACATAGCGTATGCAATTTGGAATTTTCGATCATCTGGATGCACGTAACGAGCCGCTATCGAAAACCTTCGATCAACGCATCGAATTCGTACAAACAGCGGAAGCCGGTGGATTTCGCGGCTATCATCTAGCTGAACATCACTTCACACCATTGGGGACCGCACCATCACCTAGCGTGTTTTTGTCGGCGCTAGCAAGGGAAACAACCTGCATACGTCTGGGACCACTAGTCTACCTATTACCGTTATACGATCCGCTACGGCTCACCGCCGAGATCTGTATGCTCGATCATTTGAGCAAAGGACGTCTTGAAGTCGGCGTGGGCCGAGGTATTTCTCCTGTCGAACTCGGATTTTTCAAGGTGAAACCGGAAGAGTCGGCAGCGATGTACGCCGAAGCACTGGAGGTCATCCTACAGGGCTTGAAGTCCGAGCGCGTCAGTTACGAAGGCAAGTATTATCACTACGACGACGTGCCCATGGTGCTCAAGCCGCAACAGAATCCCATACCGTTTTGGAGTGCCTCCATGTCTGCGGAAGGGCAAGTCCTCGCTGCGAAGATGGGAATGCATTCGTGTACCCTCGGCCCTAATGCCGCGATCAAAGATGCAGTCGAAAATTTCAAAGCCGTCTGGCGGGAGTCGGCAGGGGAGCTCCGACCAGCTCCCGACGGCACTCCGCTAGTCGGTATGTACCGGCAGTTGGTGATCGCAGATACCGACGCGGCTGCGGATACAATGGCGCGTCACGCTTACACGACCTGGGTCGACAAGCTTCTCAAACTATGGCGTGAACACAACGTGAATGCCCCGTTTCTAGGTGGATTGGTGGATCTAGATATTGCCTTGAAAAACGAAGTGATAATTGTTGGTTCCGCCGAACATGTCGCTGATGAGCTTGCCCGTCACCGTGATGAAACTGGAACGAATTACGCCGTCTTGCAAATCGCCTTCGGTGACATGGACCATGCCGACGAAATGCATTCACTAGATTTGTTCGTTAATAAAGTGATGCCGCAGTTTTGAATTCACCGCCATCCTCGCACAGTCAGGAATCCACCCGCGGGTTTAAGATCTCCAGATCAATCAGCATCCCAAGTTCATCACGACTAATCCATTCCTCGACAATCTTACCGTCGCGAAAAGAAAACTGAGCTTGCGAATTCCAACGCACCGTTTTACCCGAAACATCGTGCAACCCGATCCGACTCGGCCACGCCACTCGTGGTCGCGCCACATGACTGGCCCGGGTGGCGACAGAATTGTCATCCTCGATGAGGTTGTGCACGGTGCTGTCGAGTTCTTCGTAAATATTTAGGAAATTTCCCATCACATGCTTGAAGGCTTCCCTCCCTACAATTGGATCTAGTTCCTCGGGCCGGTGGACAACACAATCTTCTGCGTGTGTTTCATCAAGCAGAACGAGCTTGCCGTAGTCAACTATTTCCGTGTAGTAAAATAACACCGTCTCTTTCTTGCTTCGATTGGACATACGTTGACTCTGTTCTTACTCCATCAAAGGCCCAAATTTATCGTAACGTGAATACGGAAATAAAGACACGTTCTTCCATCAATTCGCAAAACACTTTACCACTCCGTTTAGACATTTCCGCGGCAACCATACGCTGGCACTGTACGCTTGCGCCCGTGCCACGTCCCCCACGCCGCTCTCGTGCTAACAACTGCATGATAGTATCTGAACTGAATCCCCACAGAAAAATGGACTATTGGAGATAATCGGAATGGCACCGCCACTCGCCGCTGTTTCAATTGACGACAAGTATGCACTGGAAAGCGGCCGGATTTTCGTTACCGGCACGCAGGCTTTGGTCCGCTTACCACTATTACAACATGCTCGCGACCGAGCAGCCGGTATTGACACTGCGGGCTTTATTACGGGATATCAGGGCTCCCCGTTAGGAGGGTACGATCGGCAATTGTGGCGCGCACAGGATTTCCTGGAACAAGCCAATATCCGCTTCGAACCCGGAGTCAATGAGGACCTCGCTGCAACGGCGGTCTGGGGTACCCAACAACTAAACCTAATTCCTAGCCCCAAATTCGAGGGCGTTTTCTCTATTTGGTATGGCAAGGGCCCCGGGGTCGACCGCTCCGGTGATCCCTTCAAGCACGGCAACCGCGCGGGGACGAGCGCGAAAGGTGGCGTACTAATTGTGTTCGGTGACGATCATCCAGCCAAATCCTCTACTGTCGCCTTCCAGAGTGAGCCAGCCCTAGCCGCCAACGGCATACCAGTGCTCTATCCGGCCAATGTTCAAGAACTTCTTGATTTCGGCATACACGGTTGGGCGATGTCACGCTTCAGCGGTTGCTGGATCGGCTTTAAAACTATCAATGAAACCGTAGAAGGGACCGCATCAGTCGACGTTGCTCCTGAGCGCGTAGCTATCGCACTGCCCGAAGGCGCTGTCACGCCGGTCGGCGGCGTCCACATTCGCACAGGCTTCGATCCGGTCGCACAGGAAGCACTGTTGTATGACTACAAACTGCCATTGGCGCAAGCTTACGCACGCGCCAACGGCCTCAACCGCGTCTCCATCGCTGCGCCCGAACGTCGACTCGGGATCGTAACCGCTGGTAAAACCTATCTAGATGTGCGCCAGGCGCTGACCAGTCTCGGAATTGACGATGCACGAGCCCGTTCTTTAGGCATCAGCCTATACAAAGTAGGACTAGTCTGGCCCTTGGAACCGCACGGCATGTCAGCGTTTGCAAGCGGGCACGAAGAATTGTTGTTCATTGAAGAGAAACAACCGTTGGTACAAGATCAAGCCGCGGCACTGTTGTACAACATGAAGGATGACCAACGTCCCCGGATCGTCGGAAAGACCGACGAACGAGACGAATTCCTACTACCAGCCCACAGCTGGCTTGAGACCGTCCAGATCGCACGCGTGATCGGCGCACGACTCAACGCGCTCAGGATTACGGATTCGAGCCTCACTTCACGGCTGGAACTGCTGCAAAAGAGTGAAGAGGATCTCGCGGACTACGCCAAAGGACCCACCGCACGGCTGCCGTACTTCTGTTCGGGATGTCCACACAACACCTCGACCAAAGTGCCGGAAGGTAGCATGGCCATGTCAGGGATCGGCTGTCACGCTATGGCGATGTGGATGGACCGTGATACCACGCCACCGACCCACATGGGCGGCGAGGGTGTGAACTGGACCGGGATCGCACCGTTCAGTAACACGCGGCATATGTTCCAAAACCTGGGTGACGGCACCTACTACCACTCCGGTCTGCTAGCCATCCGTGCCGCAGTGAAATCGAAGGTTAATATAACTTACAAAATTCTAGTCAATGATGCTGTCGCAATGACCGGCGGCCAACCGGTACTGGGCGACTACTCGGTAAGGGATATCGCTGCCCAAGTCATCGCCGAGGGTGCCAATGAGGTATGCGTGGTCACCGACGATACCGATCGTTACGACGGTCAGCGTTTTGGATCAGGCATTACGTTACACCATCGAGACGACATGGATTCCTTACAACGGCGACTTCGGGAAACCGGCGGCGTGACAGTAATTGTTTATGAACAAACCTGTGCAGCGGAAAAACGCCGGCGACGAAAACGCAACGCCTTCCCCGATCCACCGAAGCGTGTGTTCATTAATGATCTAGTCTGCGAAGGTTGCGGAGATTGCTCGGTCCAAGCTAACTGCGTCTCCATTCTACCCAAGGAAACCGAGTTTGGGCGCAAACGCGAGATCGACCAATCCAATTGCAACAAAGACTATAGCTGTGTGAAGGGATTCTGCCCCTCCTTTGTGACCGTGCATGGTGGCGGCTTGCGTAAACCACCAGTGGCCGACATTCCCGAGTCCACCTTTGCAAGCCTCGTCGAGCCAGTCCTACCTGAAGTCGGAAGCGGTTTCGATGTCATCGTCACCGGTATCGGCGGCACGGGCGTTGTCACCATCGGCGCCGTACTCGGCATGGCCGCACACCTAGAACGAAAGGGGACTTCGGTCTACGACGTCACGGGGCTGGCGCAAAAGAATGGCGCCGTGTTCAGTCATCTGCGATTCGCCGCCAACCCCAGCGACATTTTCACCCCCAAAATCGGCATGGGTGAAACCAAGTTACTACTGGCCTGTGATATGGTGGCGGCAGCAAGCCCGGACGTGATCCGCTCCCTCGCCAAAGACAGCTCTACGGCGATCATCAACAGTTATCTTGCGCCGACTGCGAGCTTTCAGCTCAACCGGAACGTCGATTTTCGCAAGGAGGAGATCCTTGACGTCTTACAAAACTCAGTAGGTAGCAAACGCTGTCATTCACTGGACGCAACCGGCCTCGCGAAATCGCTACTTGGCAATACCATAGGCTCGAACATGATGATGGTCGGCAGCGCTTATCAGGCTGGGTCATTACCACTATCGGCAAACGCGATTGAACGGGCAATCGAATTGAACGGTGTGTCGGTAGCATTCAACACATCGGCCTTCCGACTGGGGCGCCTAGCTGTCCATGATCTCACCGCCATCCAGGCACTGTTACCCGCCGAAATCAAACAGCTACCGCCCGAGGACACCAGCTTGAAACAAATTGTGGAGCGGCGAGCAGAGTTTCTGGTGGCTTATCAGGATGCCACTTATGCGGACCGCTACACGCAGTTGATCGACAAAGTCGTACAAGCCGAAAGTGAGAAAACCAAAGGCAGCAGTGGGCTCGCGATGGCGGTAGCTCGCAACTATTTCCGGCTTTTGGCCTATAAAGACGAATACGAAGTTGCACGCTTGTATACGGACCCAAGTTTTGCAAACAAACTGGACTCGGAATTCGAAGGAAGTTATCAACTGAAGTTCCACTTAGCCCCGCCGATCCTGTGTCGCCCTAACAAACAGACCGGTATCGCGAACAAAATGGAATTTGGCGGCTGGATGATGTCGTTGTTTAAAGTGATAGCACGTTTTAAAGGCGTGCGCGGAACAATGTTCGATCCATTTGGCTACACTACCGAGCGGCGAATGGAGCGCCAATTGATCGGTGATTACGAAACGGTCGTCGCCGAGATCATCAGTAAACTTGATTCGCATAATCACCCAGCAGCGGTGGCATTGGCCGAGGCTCCCGCGGAAATAAAAGGTTACGGTCACGTCAAAGCAGCGAATGCCGAACGAGTAAAAGCCTGTGAGGCAGAGTTGTTGAATGCTTTTCGCCATCCCGAGGATCAAACAGCAGCGGCGTAGGTGCTAGGAGTTAATATGAAGATAGGTATTCGTCAGTTAGTCGAAGATGCTGAGAGAGAAATTAAAACGCTGGAGGTCGCCGACGCGAAAAGCCGCCACGGCGCCACCGATGTGGTTATGGTCGATCTACGCGACATTCGCGAGCTAAACCGCGAAGGTAAAATCCCGGGCGCACTGCACGCACCACGCGGCATGCTGGAGTTCTGGGTAGATCCAGACAGCCCGTACCATAAACCAGCCTTTGCCGAAGACAAAACTTATGTCTTTTATTGCCAGAGCGGCTGGCGCTCCGCCTTGGCCACACAAACGGTACAGCGCATGGGCATGGAGAAAGTTTGCCATATTGCCGGCGGCTTCAAAGCCTGGACCGAAACCGGTGGTGAGATCGAGGAGGTCCCAAAAAAATAGATTTGTCGATTAAACGGAAGGTATCGAACGGTCTCAAACCACTCGTTTCCGTGTCATCGCATAATGGGTGTTCCGCCCCTGGATCGGCGGGAAGTTGTTGAAGTCCTCGCGGAGCTCATCTCGCAAAGGCGTCTTCAGAGAATCATTCAATGCGTTGAGTGAATCAAACACGACTTCATTGCCTAATAGGTAGTCCGCCCGCGGCAAACCCGTGGGATCGTCCCATTCGATCGGCAAATAACACATGACATTGCGGATCCCCGCAAACCGCCCCAACATTTGTGGGTGATGCCCGACGTAGTAATCGATGAAAGCCTGTTCGTCTTCGGCTGGACGATGGTATCGCACGACGTACGACACCGGTGCGGTCCACTCTGCGGGTTGCTGCTCGCCCTCTACTGGGTAGAAGTGCATCGACATGGCGTCGTGGGTAAGTGCGGAGTTTGGCGGGATGCTCTCGATACTCGCCTTAAAGGCGTCGCTTGCGAAGGCCACTCGCAGTGCCTGCGGATCCGGGTAGACGCCCTGAACCATGATCGCCGGACCGTATCCATCGTCCAGATAAGGATCGTTAGAAGACTCCGGCAGGTAGGTGTCCAGGCGTTCAAGCCCCGGTATCTTACTCATCGGCGAGTCTCGGAACCACGCCTGCACGTCGGCAACAGCCTCAGCCTCAGTTTCAGCAACGAATGTCATCATGTGCGCGATTGGCATTGGAACCTGCTCATCGTTTGGGTACTGCAAGACTACGCTGGAGCCACGAATTATCCAATCGATTTCATAAGACTCACACTGGCCGGGGAAAAACCGCTATGCTTAGCAACCTAACAAGATGGAGACCGCCCATGAACGATAGCGACATCACAGCGCTTTTGAAACGCGTCGAACGCCTCGAGGCAATCGAAGAGATCAAAGATCTTAAACAACGCTCCGCACTCGCGGCGGATCCGAATATGGACATCGACATGTTCATCAATAACTATACCGAAGACGGGATCATGGAAATCGTGAACTGGGGAACGGTATTGAAGGGACGCAAGGAGATCGCTGGATTTCTGGCTATCAACCCATTCACCTGGATGTTTCATTGCCTCATCCCCCTAAAGATCGAAGTGGCCGACGATTTACAGACGGCAACAGGTCGCTGGTATCTGTTGGAATCTGCAACAGTCTATAACTCGAAAACAGAGGTATACGATCCAGTGTGGGTAATGGGCGCTTACGACAATGACATCATCAAAACGAACGATGGGTGGAAATTCACCCATACCCGTCTCACCCAGGAGGTCCTGACAACCTACGAGGACGGCTGGGGCGGCGATCAACGCGTCAACGTTAATCCGGATTGGGTAAAACCGGTTGATGAGTTCATGGCCGGAAAGAGCTAGGAACGAAACGTTTAGGAACAGACTTCGACCGGCGAAAGGCGGGCCGTGCCTTCTCGCGCTCTAAAGGGCGCTCCTGCAGGTGCCGCAGTTTCCTTTAATAAAGCACGTTATCCGGTTCGGCGATAACCTCGTTCTCGATGTGGCCCAATTTTTCGATCGTCACGCGCACCCGATCCCCAATCTTGAGCCATCCCGGCGTCGGCCGCATGGCATGGGCAACACCAGAGGTCGTGCCGGTACTGATAATGTCTCCTGGCAGTAATGTGCACACGGTCGATAAATACGCGATTTGATCAAAACAGTCGTGGATTAAATATTTCGAATTCGTCTCCTGGCGCATTTCGCCGTTAACGTCGGTACGTAAATCGAGATTGTGTGGATCCCCCAACTCGTCCGTAGTAACGATCCAAGGACCAACAGGGCCGTGTGTATCCCAAGACTTACCTAAAGTCGTCGTCGGCGATCGCCTCTGCCAATCGCGTACCGAGACATCGTTGCAAATCGTATAACCGGCAATCACTTGCTCCGCCTTATCCCGTGGTACGTGCCGACAGCGTTTACCAATTACAATTCCAAGCTCACATTCGTAATCCAGATGCTCGGAAACCCGTGGTTTATGAATAGGGTCATAAGGACCATTGAT
This sequence comes from uncultured Gammaproteobacteria bacterium, assembly GCA_964493555.1. Lineage (GTDB taxonomy): Bacteria > Pseudomonadota > Gammaproteobacteria > JADZEE01 > JADZEE01 > CAZBOQ01. The sequence goes on from CAZBOQ010000252.1 coordinate 10,884, forward strand.
GCAAGTAACTTGCTTATTGAAAAACGACGGGTATTCAGGTGGCGTTCCCCCGACTTCTTCCACATGGTCTCGGTAGTTCAAACCGACGGCCAAATACTTCTGCGGATCCTGGACCGGCGCCTCCAGATGAACATCACTGAGAGGGATGGTTATCTTGCTTTCCGCAACGTGCCGGCGAAGCTCACCCATCATAATCTGACCACCCGCCAGCAAGTCGCGCATACCCATGGGAATATTCGGTGCGTCTTGAGTGTCAACAATAATGTCATCGATAACAACACCGATGCGGGTCATATCCTCATGTGTAAACGTTGCAAGCTTCATGGCAATTCCTCGATTGGGTCACGACACAGCGAGGTCGACATTGTCCCGATCGCACAGCACCGTCGCAAGTCTCCATTTCTCTTCGCATACCCCCCCTTAATCACCACCCCACGTGGGAAAAGGCTAACGTGATCGCCAGTGTAACCATTGGACGATTGCATCCGGCCTAGCCCTCGACCAAGCCACCAACAGTTCACGTACCATTGTTTATGACGCTTCTGGGGCGGCTTGTGCCGCTGCGCAACAGGGGGCCCATACAGCACTTTCCAAACCCTCGACAGCGCCACCAAAGCCAAAGTACTACGACGACATGCGGTCACCTTTGGTAATCGAACAGAACTGACACGGCGATTTCGATTACGCACACGCCAACTGCAAGAACGACCTTTTCACTCTGACACTGTATCTACAAACTCTTGCCTAACAGGCTTATTGGTTTTTTATACAGGAACGCCTATTCGTATACTTCATTCCACGCAATGGTGTGGTCGTCGAGACTATGGGCGACCGTCCTCCACGACAGCAAAGTGATACTAAACAATGGCCTCTCGTAGAGCGATCCAAGAAGAGCATTCTTGAGCAAAAAAAAAGCCCCGTCGAACGGGGCTTTCTCATGTTTTTTGGCAAAACTTAGTTCCAATTCACACGAGCCGATGCCCCGTATACTGGAGTGGCTTGGTTCATGGTACAGGGAAGAGTATCCGAGAGGCCTCCACGCAGATCACTAATACCCAGACAATACTTCTCTGAGGTAAGATTCCTGCCAAATACGGAAATGTTGTACTTGTCTTCTGGTCCAAACGTGTAAGTGCCGCTTACAGCGATCTCGAATGTGCTCTTCTCACCATTCTCGGGCTTGTTTTCAATATCGAAGGTCTGGCTGTCGGTATATTGCATATCTGTCTGCAATGAGAGCATACCGTTACCTATTGGAGTTTCTTTACGGAACAGCCCGACGAAACTCACGTTCGGGTTATAGGGCAGGTCATTTCCTACGTCAATCGTTGGCAAATCGGTTGCGTCCTGGACTTCAGAATCTAGGAATCCGAGACCTGCTTGGGCATACCAACCATCTCCCGGCGACCAAGTGACGTCCAGATCCGCGCCCCAGTTTCCTGTCGCGGGAATATTTAGGAGCAACGGCAGGACGACCCCATTTTCTAGCACCAGAGAGAAAATCTGCTGGTTTTTCCACTCATTCATGAACAGAGCTGCGTTAAACTGAACCGTACCGTCCATCCATGAGGACTTGAAACCAGCCTCGTAGGTAACCAATATTTCCTGTTCAACGTTGCGAGCGGCCTCACCAATAATGGCCTGCAACGCGGCAACACTGAAGCCACCCCCTTTAAATCCGCGAGACGCGCTCACATAGCCGAGCAGATCGTCGTTAAAGCGATAGTCGCCCGACACCCGCCCACCCCACGCCACGACGGCAAAATCCGAGAAGGGGTAAGCGGCGGGGGCCACAGGAGTAGGGAGATG
>CAZBOQ010000253.1:0-5502 GCA_964493555.1 uncultured Gammaproteobacteria bacterium
AAAGCGGTTGCGTGGCCGAGTCAAAAAGCAGATGGAGAAAAGCCAGCGCGAGTACTACCTGAACGAACAGATGAAGGCCATCCAGAATGAGCTAGGAGAGCTCGAAACCGGTGGCAATGAGTTCGATGAGCTGAAGGCCAATATAGATAAGGCAGGTATGCCCTCGGAAGTAAAGAAAAAAGCAGACGCAGAACTGACTAAGTTACGGATGATGTCACCTATGTCTGCCGAAGCCACAGTGGTCAGAAATTATATTGATTGGATGATTAACGTTCCGTGGAAGAAACGCTCGAAGATCAGCCGCGATTTGGCAAAGGCGGAGGAAATCCTGGAAGAGGATCATTACGGACTGGAGAAGGTGAAGGAGCGGATACTTGAGTACCTCGCCGTCCAGCAGCGAGTAAAAAAATTGAAAGGGCCAATCCTGTGTCTGGTCGGCCCGCCTGGTGTGGGCAAAACATCTTTGGGAAGATCCATTGCGCGCGCCACGAATCGGAAATTTGTTCGGATGTCTTTAGGCGGGGTTCGTGACGAAGCGGAGATCCGGGGGCACCGCCGTACCTATGTGGGTTCGCTGCCGGGTAAGATCTTGCAGAATATGGCAAAAGGTAAGACTAAGAATCCATTTTTTTTGTTAGACGAAATCGATAAGATGGCGATGGATTTTCGCGGCGATCCGGCGTCGGCGTTGCTGGAAGTTCTGGATCCGGAACAAAACCACACGTTCAATGATCACTATCTCGAGGTCGATTATGATTTATCGGAAGTGATGTTCGTGACTACTGCTAACAGTCTTAACATCCCGGCGCCTCTATTAGATCGGATGGAGGTAATTCGGATTTCCGGCTATACGGAAGATGAGAAAGTGAATATTGCCGAGAAATATCTGATCCGCAAACAGATCGCGAATAATGGTCTCGCCGAAGATGAGATCCGTATTCCGGAAAGAACCATTCGCGAGGTTATACGTCACTACACTCGTGAAGCCGGGGTAAGAAACCTCGAGCGGGAAATAGCCACGCTGTGCCGTAAAGTAGTGAAGCATGTTCTGTTAAAGCCGACCAATAGGCGAATAACCGTGACTCCGCGGAATTTGGAAAAATACCTAGGGGTTAAGCGTTATCGTATTGGCCGTGTCGATGAGCAAGATCGTGTTGGACAGGTTACGGGGCTTGCGTGGACTGAGGTCGGAGGCGATTTGTTGACAATAGAGGCGGCCGTCGTGCCTGGAAAAGGTAAGGAAACTTACACCGGCCAGTTAGGTGATGTAATGCAGGAATCGATCAAGGCAGCGATGACTGTTGTGCGTAGCCGCACTCAAGTACTCGGTATCGATCCGGAGTTTTACAAGAAATTCGACACCCATTTTCATGTCCCGGAAGGTGCGACGCCAAAGGACGGTCCCAGCGCAGGGGTGGGAATGTGTACGGCACTTGTATCGGCATTGACCAGCGTGCCGGTGCATTCGGATGTAGCCATGACGGGCGAGATTACCTTGCGCGGGGAGGTCTTGCCAATTGGAGGCCTTAAAGAAAAATTACTGGCAGCATTGCGGGGAGGAATCAAATTGGTGGTTATACCGCTCGAAAATGAGCGTGAACTTGTTGAGATTCCTAAGAACATAATCCAGAACCTTGAAATTCGTCCAGTTCGTTGGATAGACGAAGTCTTTCAAATCGCACTCCAACACATGCCGGATCCGCTACCCACGGACGCTGAGGGTCTCAAGAAAGAGAGTTCCGAAGCTGATGACGATTTGGACGTCCTACGTCCTCATTGATAAACCGCGAATTGAATTACAGCGAAATACCACCGACGTTGCTTGACGGCATTTGGCGGCTTGTTATAAATTCACTCCCGTAGTACAAAGCCTTCCAGGGGTTTTCACTCGTCACGATGTAACGTTGGTGACTGCCGGATGTTTCCGGAATTGATAACTTGGTCTAACAAGGGGAATTGACGCATGAACAAAGCAGAATTAATTGATGCGGTTGCAGAAGCAGCCGATCTTTCGAAAGCCTCCGCCGCGCGAGCAGTGGATTCGGTAACCGCAACCATCACGAACGCATTAAAAAGTGGTGACCAGGTTACCTTGGTAGGGTTTGGATCGTTCACTGTGCGTGATCGCGCGGAGCGTGCCGGGCGGAATCCTCGTACTGGTGAAACGATCACGATTAAGGCATCGAAGGTTCCGGGTTTCAAAGCTGGCAAGGCCCTGAAGGATGCCATAAACTGAAGTGCTATTTGCTGATCTTTGGGGTGCTCGTGGAGGGTGATCCCTAGAGGTGAGTTTCACAAGTACGCCTTTGGGGGGTGCTTAGCTCAGTTGGGAGAGCGTCGCCCTTACAAGGCGAAGGTCGGGGGTTCGAACCCCTCAGCACCCACCAGCAACAGGAAACTACTGGAGTGGTAGTTCAGCTGGTTAGAATACCGGCCTGTCACGCCGGGGGTCGCGGGTTCGAGTCCCGTCCACTCCGCCAAGCCTGAGCGAAAACGCACCTAGCAATGGGTGCGTTTTTCGCTTCCACCTGGCAAGTGGTTAGCAATGCGCTGCTCGCACTCCTACCTTTGCCCGTATTCGGGTAAAATCTCGCCTCCCGTCCTCCTTAAAAGGCGTCGCGTTACATGTTGCAGATCATCCGTGAACGGGCTCAAGGTTGGATCTTGGGTGCCATCGTTATTCTGATCAGTATTCCGTTCGCGTTCTTCGGCATCAATACCTATATTGGTGGCGGTGGTACGGTTGTGGTAGCTGAAATAAACGGCACGGAACTCGATCTCCAACGATTTCAAAGGAAGTATCAGGATTTTCGTCGGCGCTTCGTCGCTCAATTCGGCGAGCAGATCGATGTCACCGATATCAATGACGAGGAACTTAAGAACGAAGCCTTGAAGCTGATGGTAAGCGAAGAAGTTTTACGCCAAGCAGCTAACGACGCCGGTCTGCACATCAGTGACCGGCAGGTGGCTGCTGCAATTCACGCATTCGAGGCTTTCCGGGTAGAAGACGAGTTTGACCAATCGCGCTACGAGATGTTTCTATCGAGAAACGGACTGGCTCCGCTCGACTTCGAATCACAACTGCATGACGATATGTTGAGCGACCAGCTCCGACAAGGGGTTGCTGAAAGCGTATTTACGACTGAAGAGGAAGTGAACGAATTTCTTCGCGTGGTTGGCCAGCGGCGCGATTTTCGCTACCTGGTGTTCTCAGCCGTTCCGTATATAGATTCGGTTGTGGTGACAGATGAACAGGTGCTGACGCGGTATGAGCAGAACTCGGATTCTCATATGACACCGGAGATGGTGAAGGTGGAATATGTGGTGCTTGCACTCCAGGACCTGATGGCCGAAGTGGAGGCTGATGAGGAGCAACTGCAAAAGTACTACCAGGAGAACAAGCGCGATTATTCAATCGTGGAAGAACGTAGCGCCAACCATATTTTAGTCGAATTGGACTCGGACGAGGATGAGGCGGACATAGACAGGGCGCGCCAAGAGGCATTGAGTTATCGTGACCGCGCTCTGGCGGGAGAGCTGTTTGAGGATATTGCCCGGGAGGTTTCCGACGATATCGGTTCGCGCGAAGATGGCGGTGAAACGGGTTTTTTTCGTAAAGGGACAATGGCGCCCGAGTTCGACGATATGGTGTTTTCCATGGCTATGGGGGAGATCAGCCTGCCGGTACGCACGGAATTCGGTTTTCACATCATCAAGCTTCGCGAGGTGAAGGCGGGGGGCGTGCAAAGCTTTGAGCAGGCGCGCGAAAAACTCGAAGAGGATTTTCAGAGGGCGGTGGCGACCTCGGTGTACACCGACCGGGCAGATAAAATGGCGGCACTGAGTTACGAGCATGATGAAACTCTGGAGATCGTAGGGACGGATTTAAACTTGCCGGTGGAGCAAAGTGATTGGTTTACCCGGAAGTCGGGTGCCGGTTTATTCACTGAGCCGAAACTACGAGCGGCTGCGTTTGATCCTAGGGTCTTACTCGATCAATTGAATAGTAAAGCGATTGAGATAACTGACAATAGGTTAGTCGTGCTCCGAGCGCTGGAGCATAAAGACGCGCAACGCAAACGTCTGGAGGAGGTTTACGACAGTATCGCCGAGGAACTTGTTCAAGAAACTGCCGAAGCAGCGGCCGCTAAGGCTGGTCATGCGGCGTTGCAGCGTCTGACCGACGGTGAGTCGGCGGATGCCCTGGCGCAGTCATTGAACATGACATGGCTGCCCGCACAGGGTGTTGACCGGGGCGACCTCGACGTCAACCGGGCTATCCTCATGACTGCATTTAAGTTGCCGCATCCACTAGAGGGAAAGACTGTCCGTGCGGGCATGCCACTTACTAATGGTGACTACGGAGTGATTGAGCTCTCCGGTGTTCGCTACGCAGATCCCGACGCGACCAGCGAAACGGAAAGGACGCAAATCGGAAGTCAGTTGCGAGAGCTTAAGGGCCGTAACGCTTGGGATGAATATGTAGTTGGTTTAGAAGCAACCGCAGACATCGAAACGTACCCAGGTAATTTGTAGGCGCGTCGTCGCTCCGGCTGCACGGATGACGAGCTTGGGCCTTTTAAGCATCTGATACTCCTACCGTGTTGAAGCCGCTGTCGACGTACGTGATTTCGCCGGTGATCCCTGAGGCTAAATCGGAGCAAAGAAAAGCTGCGGTGTTACCGACTTCATTTGTTGTAACATTGCGCCTGAGCGGCGCTATTTTTTCGACGTATCTCAAAAAATTCCGCAAATCCTTAACACCGGAAGCAGCGAGCGTGCGTATTGGTCCAGCAGAGATCGCGTTGACACGGATCCCCTCGGGTCCGAGACTGTGGGCCATATAGCGAACGTTCGCCTCCAAGCTGGCTTTAGCGAGGCCCATGATGTTGTAACTGGGAAGCGCACGGACGGCGCCGAGATAGGTGAGTGTGAGCATTGCCCCGGCGTTTCCTTTCATCATCTCACGCGCACCCTTGCCCAGCGCTGCGAAGCTATAGGAACTCACATCGTGAGCGAGACGAAAACCATCGCGCGTTACTGAATCCAGGTAGTTACCCTCGAGTTCTTCGCGTGGTGCAAACGCGACCGAGTGTACGAGTATATCGAGCCCGCTCCAACGCGTTCTTAAGTGTTCGAATACGGCGGCTATCTCATTATCGCTTTCTACATCACAGGGCACGGTCAGGTCTGATCCTAATTCAGTCGCGAACTTTTCCACACGTCCGCGTAGCCGTTCGTTTTGATAAGTGAGCGCGATTTCTGCGCCTTCGCGGTGCATTGCTTTCGCGATACCCCAGGCAATAGACTTGTTACTAGCGACCCCCACGATCAGTGCACGTTTGCCGGTCAAAAATCCCATGTGCCCTCCAGAGATATTGGAATGTATAGTTTGGCGCATATGTTGTCGTGTAAGTCACATGCGGCAGCGCAAGTGTACAGGTGTTGCCTCAAGTTTATAATGTTTGTATGGACGGTCGTTCGCATACTGCCACGCTTGTG
>CAZBOQ010000254.1:0-5248 GCA_964493555.1 uncultured Gammaproteobacteria bacterium
GAGATGCACGGTAAAAAACCGGTGATGAGTTGTCGGTTTCATGCTTGGACTTATAACGATAAGGGCGAATTGATTGGCGTGCAGGAAGAAGAAGGCTTTCCCCCTTGTTTCAAAAAAGACCAGACTAGTTTGGTTCCGATCCACTGTGACACTTGGGAGGGTTTCATTTTCATTAATCTTGCTGATAAACCGGAAAAACCGCTGAAAGAATACCTAGGTAAGATGGGTGAACACTTTTCCGGATTTCCCTATTCTGCAATCACCCACCAGTTTAAGTATTACACCTATCTAGATTGCAACTGGAAGGTGGGACTCGACGCGTTTTCCGAGGCATACCACGTCAACACCATCCACGCTGGCTCTTTCCCCGGCACCTTCTCCACGGGTCTGCAGATGGTTGAGCTGTACGGCGATCACCGCACCACTGCGGTGTGTTTCAACCCGCCGAAAGAGCAGTCCCCCGTTGCGGCAATGGCGCAGACAAAAGCCAGAGGTTCGCTGGTCAATAATGTTGAAGGCACGGTCATTCCTCCCACCATAAACTACGAAAAGCGGGATGATTTCGCCTTTGAGCTGAGTGTGTTCTTTCCGAACTGGTTGCTGCATGTTGCTGAAGGGATCTGGTTCACCCACCAGTTTTGGCCTATGGGCAAGGATAAATGCCTGTGGGAAGGTACATACACGGTTGGAAAGCCCGAGACCAACAGCGAGCGTTGGGCGTTGGAGCACGCGATGGTGCTGCAGCGTAATGCCTGGTTGGAAGATACAGGCACAATGGAAGGGACACATTTCGCGCTTAGGTCCGGCGCGCTGAAGGAGATGTACCTTCACGACCAAGAAGTATTGATCCGTCACGGTTACCACGTGCTGGAACAATACTTGGCAAAAGAATAACCGTGGCTGGGCTGCCGAAGGGCTTTGAAGCGCTGGAATCCTGGGCGCAGGAGTGGGCTATGCCTACCCAGAACCGCCGCTGGGAGAAACGGCTCGCATCCAGCAAGGAAGATCTGATCGCCTTCTACGATGCTGTTTTGCCGCATTTGGGTGACATCCTTGATCACGCTGACACATTTCCCCTCGGCGAATTGCCAGAGGCATCTGCACGACTTTACGACCTGTCCCTGATGCTTGCGGAGATCGCGCCCAACGTAGAACTGTACGCTGGCGAACCTGGTATACCGCATAGCTTCGAAGAGGACAGGTTCATTGCTGTTCACGGTGACGACGCTCACTAAGAACAAGACAACGGGGGGATTAATCGATGCAACCTGCTGACCTCGAATACAAGGTCGAGTGGCTGATGGCCACGGAGAACATCAAGAACGTGATCGCGGTCTATGCGAAAGCGGGTGACGACTTCAACGATCCGGTCGTGATGTCATCGTTGATGAAAGAGGATGCAACATGGGAAGCTAAGGGATTTGGCCGGCACGAAGGCCGCGAGACCATTGCTACGGAACTTGCTAGGGTCGGTCAGGAGCGAATCGTCTGGTCGTTGCACTTCCCAGTGGCACCCATCATAAAGTTGGCCGACGATCTTCAGAGTGCGCATGTGTTCTGGTGGTTATGGGAGTTGTTGACCATGCGGGATGAGAACGGGGTGGATGAGAACAAGTGGATCGGCGCAACCTACGACTGTGATTTTATTAAACAGGCAGACGGTTGGAAGATTAAGGATTTGGTCTTAGATATCAAGAAGATGGTGCCGTTCGAAGATGTGCCGCTCGAGCTCTAGCGACTTCAGGCTGCTAGCACTTCGCGCTGTGCGAGACCGATGATAACCAGCATGAATGACGCGCAAAGCACACCGAGGGAGATGTAATAGCCGGCTGGCACAATGTCCATCGATGCACCGACCACTGTCGGCCCGATCAGTTCGCCAAGACTGAAAAAAATCGTCGCCCCGGCGGTGGCTGCCGCAAGCAGCCCCCCGCGGAAGCGTTCTCCAAGCATGGTCAGCGTAACGGCGTAGACACCGTTTACCAGTCCGCCCAGTAGTACCAATATCAACGCGCGGGACCAAGTCCCCGCGAAACCAAGCGGTATCATCCATACCGTTACCGTAAGCGTCAGCGTGGTACCGATTAGCACCGTAACTGAGTTATAGCGATCCACCAGCATGCCCACCAGAATTGGTAGTACCAGCATGCCCACGGCGAACCAGGCGACAGTGAGGGTAGCGACAGTGGCGGATAGCCCGATTGCGAGCGAATAAGTGGGTAACAACGCCTGTATCCCCATGAACAGAATGCCATCTAGCAAGGCCGCGCATGCAATGAGCGGCGCAATCGTGAGCAAACTGGTTATGCGTATCCCGGTTCTCTCATCCGGTGGCGGCACTGCGCTGCGCGCAAAGACTAAGCACAAACCGGTAGCGGCGATGAGACTCGCAGGGATGATGAATGGCAGTGGTCCGTCCGTGCCAACCAACGACAGGATGATGGGGCCGATGATAAACCCTAAAGAAACCGCGGTTGTGAATATCGCGACGACCCGACCGCGTGACTCGTTTCTGGCAAGTTTGTTTACCCACAACTCGCTAGCCATAAACAATCCGATCGCTGCGGAACCGTTAAAGAATCTTATGACGAACCAAGCTGGTAGTGTCGAAAATACGCTGAACAGCAACAGGCTTATTACTACCAGCGCTATACACCAGTAGATGAAAGCCAACAGACCGATGCGGGCAATTATGCTCGGATAAAAGGGCACACAGACCACCGCTGCGAGCCCAGGCATCGCAGCGTTGAGTCCGATCAACGTTTTGCTGGTGCCCCAACTCTCGAGCACAAGCGTGATAAGCGGCAGGGTTAAACCGAATGTCGCGCCGAACATCGCCGCCGTGACGATGACGGCTAACAGCCCGCGTTTGTGTGAATCCGAAGAAGTGTAAGTCATAAGGCGCGCACATTTTAACAGGAGTTTGGTGGTAGCACGTCCACACTCCCAACTGATGTTCTATACTGGGTCTGTCCGCATTAATGAGAGGAAACCAAAGGGGGAGTTATGGCCGCATTCACGGAATACGGGAATTACGATGGGCTCGGTCTGGCGCAGCTGATCCGCGACAAGCACGTTTCCCCCGGCGAGGTTTTGGAAGCGGCACTCGCTGCGGCGGCGGCCGTTGATCCTCAGATTCACGCCATCGTTTATGACATGACCGATGAAGCGACTCGCACGCTCGAAGCGGGTTTGCCGGCCGGCCCTTTCAGCGGGGTACCGTTTGTGATTAAGGATTTCGTAATCAATTACGCCGGTGTTCCGACCACTAGCGGTTCGCGTCTGTTCGAAGGCTTGGTGCCGGACCACGACACTGAGTTAATGGCGCGTTTTCGCCGAGCTGGCCTTGTGACTTTCGCCAAGACCACGACTTCGGAGGTTGGATTCAACGCTAACACCGAGGCACTCGCCTATGGCAACCCGACTTGCAATCCGTGGGATCTGTCGCGCACTTCTTCGGGTTCCAGCGGCGGATCGGCTGCGTCGGTTGCAGCTGGCATCGTTCCGCTGGCGCACGCCAACGATGGTGGCGGTTCAATTCGCATGCCGGCGTCCGCTAATGGTGTGCTCGGATTGAAGCCAACGCGCGGACGGGTGCCGTTGGGCCCTGATCTGGGCGACGACGGTCTCGCATGTTTGCCGGTGGAGTTGGTAGTCTCGCGCAGCGTTCGCGATACTGCGGCTGCATTGGATGCGGTTGCTGGAGCCGACGTAGGCGCAAGTTTCTGGGCGCAGACGCCGGCACGTTCGTATCTTGATGAAGTGGATGTAGATCCGGGTCGATTGAAAATTGCTTTCACCCCCGCGCTTTCAGATGACATCAATGTCCATCCAGATGCGGTCACTGCAGTGCAGGATGCGGCGACGCTATGTGAGGAACTCGGTCATGACGTCGTCGAGACCAATCTGAAGATAGATCGAGGGGAGTTTGCCCGAGCCTGGGTGGCTGCCATGATTGCTTGGATCGGACCGATGCTCGATGGTCTTGCCACCGCATTAGGCCGAACACCGGGGCCGGACAATCTGGAATGGGCGACGTGGGCGGTACTACAACATGCACGCATTCATTAGTCGGCGGAATTGGTTGGTGCGCAGATGCTCTTTAACGGACTGTCCCGTCAGTTTGGCGCATTTTTCCAGGATTACGATTTACTCCTGACACCGACCACTAGTGAACCACCGTTTAAATCCGGCGGATTGAATCAAAATGAGGAGGGAGTAGATGCATATGACTTTATCGACAAGGGAACTTTTACGTTCGGTCACACTGTTGCCATATTCAACGCTACCGGCCAGCCGGCAATATCGGTACCACTGTATTGGAACGCTGAAAATTTACCGATCGGTGCGCAGTTTGTCGGCCGCTATGCCGATGAAACTACGTTGATACGTCTTGCCGGCCAGTTGGAGAAAGCACGGCCCTGGTGGGATAAACGGCCACCGGTCCGTGCTTGATACGAAAGTCGAGTAGTGTCTGGCGTGTGTTACTGCACCTAAAATACGGATTCGTGCGGCCATGCACCAATCATTCATCGATGCAAGGTATTTCGATGCGGTGCAGAATTCGATCATGGTAGGTTCATCGGTCACCGCGATGGATGGTAGCCCCGAAGAACGACAGTTCGTCGCGTAGTTGCGAAGATATATAGCGTTACAACCGAGGGGTCTCTCTCCCGGAGGTATGTAACTACTTCTGTACAACCTGCTTCCATGGCAGTCGGAGAGGAGGCCGAGTATGTCGTTGGAACGAACTTACGCGTTTTTCGCGGCTTCCATCGCAGTGTCGAGATCGAACGCCGGAATAGCTTCGAAGCTGCCGCGCCCCTGCTTGTTATACCAGGATTGGAACGACAGCATGGCGTCGGCCGATGGACATTCCATGACAACGATGAATTGACACGGACCGGAGATAGTCAGGTAAACGTTTTCGATAACTATTCCCAGTTGTTCGCATTTGCCCGCAGCCTGCTCGTGGTTATGTCCCATGAAGGCACCCCAGTCGGTGTCTTTATCGGCGCCTTCGAATTGGCCAAGAATGATGAATTTCATTTCAGTGTTCTCCTAAGTTTGTTTGTGCTCGCCTATTACGTTTCTGGTGGCTCGAAGCCAGGCGGATATTCTCCATGTTGTTCCAAATCGTCTGTTATTTTGAACCACGGTACTTTAGAACGCACGAACATGTGGAGGAGCGGTTGCACGCCGGGATCAGTATCTAGTGTACCCATCGTAACGATACAGATTTTACCGC
>CAZBOQ010000255.1:0-8097 GCA_964493555.1 uncultured Gammaproteobacteria bacterium
AAGGTATGGGTTGTAGAGATCGGTAGTCCGGTTCCCGAGGCCAGCACTACCGTGGTCGATGCCGCCAATTCACAAGAGAAGCCACGGCTGGGCGTCAGATCTGTAATGCGTTCCCCGACCGTAGCGATTACTTTTTGACCGTACATCATCAGGCCCAGCACGATGCCGATGCCGCCGAGCAACAGGATCCACAGTGTTAGTGGTGCTTGTTGGCCGATCTGTCCACCACTATTGACGATGCTTACCACCGCTGCGACGGGTCCTATTGCGTTAGCCACATCATTAGAGCCGTGCGCAAATGCCATGCCGCAGGCGCTGACGATCATCAATATCGCGAATATCCGTTCGACGCTGTCGATCTCATTCTCATTTTCTGCAAATCTAACTCGCCGTACGGCCACCGCACCAATACATGAGATGACCACGCCCGTGGCAAACGCCAGCAGATAGCATTCGATAATGGTGAGATCTAACCCGACGTGCTTGAGTCCTTTAAGAAACGTTACTAACGAGACGATAAAACCGGTGAGGAAGATATAAATTGGTGCGTAGCGCCGCGCCCGCTCAATGGGGTTGGGGCTATCCAGGATCAAGCGCTGTACGCTGCGAACAACCCAGAATGAGATAAAACCGGCCATTACCGGCGAGACGACCCAGCTCATGACGATCGAGCCGACCTTCGACCACTGGACTGCATCGAAGCCGATTCCGACGGCGCCGAAGCCGACGATAGCTCCGACTATAGAATGGGTGGTCGATACTGGCAGCCCGAGCCGTGACGCAATCAATAACCATGTACCCGCGGCCAGCAGCGCTGATAGCATTCCGTAGACCAAAAGCTCCGGAGTACCCTGTAACAGCGATGCGTCAATGATTCCCTTCCGGATTGTAGAGGTAACTTCGCCACCTGCAAGAAAAGCGCCAGAAAACTCGAATATGGCGGCGATGATCACTGCCTGACGAAGTCGTAAAGCCTTAGAGCCCACTGACGTGGCCATGGCATTGGCGACATCATTAGCACCGATTCCCCAGGCCATAAACAGGCCAAACACGGCGGCTAGCACTAGAAATAGTGTCGCATGATCCATAAGTAATAAGTGATTCGGAGGTTGAGTTATTTAGCGAGCATCAATTGGAGTCGGTCACCAGAACTTTGTGCTGCGTCGGCCAGAGCGCCCGTCCAGTTGATGATTTGATAGAGAAACATGACATCGATGGGCGGCAGATCTTTCTCGATTGCGTAACAGGAGGCACGTAATTGTACTTGGTCTTCGTCCGTCTCTGTTTCAATCCGTTGAAGCTCAACAATCATTTTTTGCACGCGCTGGACTTCGGGACCTTGAAATCCGGTTGCCACTAATTCGTCGAGTTCGTTGATAATGATGTCGGCCTGCTTTGTAGCCTTTATGCAGCGTTTTAGGAAGTTGATGTATTCCGGAGCGAATGCTAAAGGAATCTGCATTTTGCGGCCACGCATTAAACCGGAAATATCCTTAGCTTTGTTAGCGATCTGATCTTGGTTTTGGAGAACGTCGAGAACATCGCGCCGTGAAATCGGCATCAATAAACTGTTAGGCAAGTTCAGACGAATCTCATTCTTGATATTATCCGCCTCGTTTTCTAGGTCAGCGATTTTTTGCTGGGTGACGTCTGCCAGTTCCCAGTCTCCAGCAATGACTGCTTCCATGAACGGCACCAGCTCGGTAACACACGCCTGCACGCTTGCCATGTGCGTCTGTAATGGCCGAACCGGCGAGCGCCCAAAAATCCGCGATATGAAATCTTTATTAGTCAATTTCAACCCTTCTTGCTAGGCACGTTTTACGAGAGGACGGGCTTGAAAGGAACTGCCCTAAACCCCATTTAAACAGTAATGAAATAATTTCCAGTGATTTTAGGAGGAATCGATATGACATTTGTACGTTATCAACCATGGCCTTTATTGGACGATATCCATCGCGGATTCGATCGGACGCTGAACGTGCCTTTCGGTGCTTCAAGCTATGACGAGCCGTCATCCGGCGTAGCCGGCAACTGGACGCCTTCCGTGGATATCAAGGAAGAGCAGGATCGATTTGTTCTGTATGCTGATTTGCCCGGCGTAGATGTGAAGGATATAGATATTACCATGGAGAAAGGAGTGCTTGCGCTTAAGGGCGAGCGGCACGGCCAAAAGTCGGCTGACAGCAGTGACTATCGGCGCACCGAACGCAGCCGTGGTGCGTTTTACCGACGTTTCAGTTTGCCGGATTCCATAGATGAGGAGGGCATCGCTGCGCGTACCCAAAACGGAGTCCTGGAGGTCGTGATTCCGAAACGAGTGAAGGTGCAGCCGCGTAGAATCAACGTCGAGTCTTAAACTAGGCTTGCTCGATCGTAGTGTTGCGAATCAGCTTGGTGCGGCCGATTGATCGTTGGGCCGTTCCAGGTTGGTTTTTTCTTGCCTATGCAAGCTTGGTCTGTGAGTATCTTATCGCATTGATCGGCTATTCGAAGAGGGGACTATTATGCAAGGCTCTGGCGTATCAAGATCATTTGCCACTATCGCTCCTTTTGGCTATCGGATATTTGCCGCTGTTCTGATATGTGTGGGGCTAGTTCCGGTTTCGAATGAGCTCTGGGCGGATCTGCCACTCGCTGTAGGTGGACACCCTTTGCCGAGCCTTGCGCCGGTCATCGAAAAAGCGTCGCCGGCGGTAGTGAATATCGCGACTGAGAGTCGCGTTAAGCTTCGGCAGAACCCATTGCTCAACGATCCGTTCTTTCGTCGGTTTTTTGGCGTTCCTAATCGGCCTACTGAGCGAAAAGCGCAGAGTCTCGGTTCTGGTGTCATCGTCGATGCAGGGCGGGGTTTGGTGCTCACGAATAATCACGTAGTCGCAAATGCGACTCAAATAACAGTGCAACTAGAGGATGGCCGTAAATTTGAAGCTAATGTCGTCGGCACCGATCCAGAAACCGATGTAGCAGTGATTGAAATCCTCGCCGAGAATCTGATCGACATTCCACTGGCTGATTCAGACGTTTTACGGCGCGGTGATTTTGTCGTGGCGATCGGTAATCCGTTCGGTTTGGAGCATACCGTTACTTCTGGCATCGTTAGCGCACTTGGGCGTAGCGGATTAGGGATCGGCGGTTTCGAGGACTATATCCAAACCGATGCATCAATAAATCTCGGTAATTCCGGCGGTGCGCTGGTTAATCTGCGTGGTGAGTTAATCGGTATTAATACCGCGATATTTTCACAGAGCGGTGGTAGCGTGGGGATCGGTTTTGCAATCCCGGCAAACATGGCTAAGCAAGTTATGGAGCAGCTCGTCGCACATGGTGAAGTTAAACGAGGTTTTCTAGGGGTGCGTTGGCAAGATCTCGGCCCGGAGTTGGCGGAAGCGTTCGGAGTGCAAGTAGGTTCGGGCGCTGTCATCGTCGATATACAAATGGATTCACCGGCCGATAAGGCTGGGGTTAGAGCGGGCGACATTGTAACCGCGGTGAACGGAAAACGCGTCCACAATGCCGCGGACGTACGTAATCGCATCGGGCTTCTTCCGGTTGGGGAGAGTGTTCAACTTGATATTTTACGCGACGGTAAGATAAAGCAGCTGATCGCAGAGGTCGCCTCACCGGAGGCCGCTGGAAGTCAGCCGCATTTATCCAATCCGCGGCTCGTCGGCGCGAGTTTTGACGAAATTGACAAGCGGTCACCCATGTTTGGTCGGGTTAAGGGAGCTATGGTGGCGGGAGTCGAACGTGGCAGTAACGTTTGGCGCGCGGGTTTGCGTGAAGGCGATGTTATTACCTCTGTGAATCGCCGTTCGGTGGCCAATTTCCGCGAGTTTCGAAATGAAGTGAATCGAACGAAGGGACCGCTGCTTTTTAGGGTACAGCGTGGAAATTCCGCCGCGTTTATTGTTCTTCGCTAGTTGTTGCTAGCGTTGAGCCACGGACCGTGCAGCCATGTGCTTATCGCGTCGGCGCTGTTAATACGTTTTAGAAGGTCCCAGCATAGATCTTGGATGGATTATGCATAGCCACGTCGCTTATAGGATTGGATCTTAAACTAACGCCAGAGCTTCGCTCCGAACACAAAGGTGTACGGCACCACAACCGCGTAATTAGTCTTGCAAAGCCTAAACCGAAGTATTTCTGGACAGCAGAAGTACGTAACGACTGCGGAATCTGATTAGTTCCGGATGAACGATCAGATAGCCTGAGCAGCGCTCAGTGAATTTCTTTCGGCATGTATTTGTCGGAGCAACTTAAGGTCCACATACTGTGCATCCCCGTAATTACCGGTGCTGGGGGTGAAAGGGGTGTCCGGTTCGCCGAGGTGATTCACGACCAAAGAAGCGCCGGGGAACGCTTTCTGGCGAGTGAAGTAGTGTGTGGTAATTATGGTCGTCAGGTTTGCGGCTTTGGCGGCGACATTTCCGTTTACCGTGTCTTCGATTGCGACGCATTCCGTTCCGTCGACCTTCAACTCATCTAGTACATATTTGTAAACTGCCGGCGAAGGTTTCTTTGTGTCGATGATGTCGCAGGTCCCAATCGCGTCGAACCACGTGCTCCAGTTTGGCGCAAGGTTGCGTCGCAGCAACGCATCGACGTTTGAGTAACGCGAGCTTGTCGCGATTGCCATCGGCATGGATTGCTCGCGGCATTCTTTGAGCAAACGTCGCACGCCCGGCCGAAGTGTCAGCACTCCATCCTCAACCATAGTCGCGTAGTGAGCTGTTTTGACTCGGTGAATCGTCGCGAGCAGTTTTTCAAAATCGCCTTTCGGTTTTTTTCCGATGCGAGCCGCGTACGCTAGCATACGTTCCCGACCACCGGAGATCGCGAGCAGATCAATATAGAGACTTGGTGTCCAATCCCAATCGAGGTCGAACTCCGCGAAGGCAAGATTGAAAGCGCGCCTGTGCATCTCCTCCGTGTCGGCTAAGGTCCCGTCAACATCAAAGATCAGCGCTTTTAATCGAGGCATATCAGCCGTACCAACTCTGCGTGGCGTTACCTAAACCATCTTAACGCCAGTTAGTTAGTAGCTATTTCTTATGGCCACTTGTGAATAGTGCTGCAATTCTATGAAATATCTTTAGTTTTTTCCAGTGCTTGAGGCTCCTGCGAATCCAATTCGACCCGCTCTATGCGTCCGAACCGTTCACTGATCTTACGCGCAGAAGTGCTGACGCCTTGCACGTCGTCATTGGCTTGTTTGATGTGTCGGGCTAGAGTATCCATGCGAGTTTGAAATCGTTCGAAGTCTTTGGCCAAGTAACCGAGATGTTCCTGGATGACGTTGACCTGCTCGCGGGTCGCTGCGTCCTTCAATACCGCTCGCGCGGTATTCAGAATGGCCCACAGCGTGGTCGGTGAAACCATCCAGACCTTTAGCTTTGCCGCTTCTTCTACTAGGTCCGGGTGGTGGGCTTGGATCTCGGCGAAAACGGCTTCGGCCGGAATGAACATTACTGCGCCGTCTGAAGTTATTCCCGCGATAATGTACTTTTCCGCGATATCGCGAATATGTTTGCGTATATCGGTTTTGAATGTACGTTCTGCGGCCTTGCGTTCGATCTTCGAAATTTCGATGTCCGTCATCGTGCGGAACGATTCGAGTGGAAACTTGGCATCGACGGCAACTTGACCTGTCGGTTCAGGTAAGAACAGGACGCAATCAGCAATTGTTCCATTCGGCAGGCTGTGTTGCAGGGCAAAACCCGACTCGGGAAGAACATTTCGCACTAGAGAATTCAGCTGCACTTCGCCGAAGGCACCGCGCGAACGCTTGTCAGCAAGCACCTCCTGCAGGCTGACGACGTTTGTCGACAACTCAGTGATTTTCTTTTGGGCCTCGTCGATCAGTGCCAGTCGCTTTAGTACATCGGTAAATACTTGGGTGGTTCTTTCGAATCCCTCCGACAAGCGTTGGTCTACGCGCCCGCTGATTTCGTTTAAACGTTGTTCGGTGGCGAGTGCAAGCTGTTCGATGCGTTTTCCAAGTTCCTGAGAATGCCCCTGAAGCGCCGCCCTAACTTGACTCTGGACCCCTTGCATACCGTTTTGTAGCCCCTCATGTAGTGTCTTGAGCGCCTCCGCTTGACGTCGCTCGAATGCTGTTTGATGTGCGGATTGTCCTCTTCCGAGCTCCTCCCGCAACTCGGCGAACGATTGTGCAAGTTGAGTGCGGCCACCAGCGAGATTTTCGCCTACGGTCTGTTTAAGGTTCTCGACGCGTTCCAGCAGACGTTCGCGTAGGTCGATGTTTGTCACTGTTGATTGTGATTGCAGGTCATGCAGACGCCGTTCCAGTTGCTCGAGCAGATTTTGGTTCTCCCTAAGCCGGTTTTGAAGTTGGCGTGACTGCTCGCGACGTTCGTCATCGCCGTGGATGTCGATGTAAATACGATAGACAAACCAAATTATTGTCAATGTTAAGACAATCAGGATCGACTCGATTAGCGAGGGCTGTAACATGGTTCGGATCCTTAGGTTAAATGCATGCCGAAGCATGCGCTAGTACTGTCTTTTTTCATGGTACGAACCTGAGGTTCGTGCGAATATTATGCTATGAAGCCTGTGTTGACCCAATTCGCTGATCTGTTGAGATCCAGCCAATCACCTGATCTCTCTGTCATGGCGTTGCAGGTTGCGCGCATCGAATACCCAGATCTGAACTTCAGGCCCTATCTGAAGCAGTTGGACGAAATGGCGGATTGCGTTCGCGCTGTCGCCGGTCGATCAGCTTTGGTGCTGGACGTCATCGACGCGCTGAATGACCATCTTTACGTCGAGCTTGGTTTCAAAGGAAATACTGGCGATTATTACGATCCACGCAATAGCCTGTTGAACGATGTAATCGATCGTAGGCTCGGAATTCCAATTACGCTGTCTATCGTCTACCTGGCGGTTGCTCGTCGGTTAGGTCTTGCGACGAACGGAGTGTCTTTCCCAGCACATTTTCTCATTCGTGTTGAGTTGCGCCCACAGCCTCTCATCCTAGATCCATTTAATGATGGACAGATTCTAGTAGCCAAGGATTTACGTGCTTTGTTGCAATCTTCAGGCATGTCTGAGGCGAATGCGCCACTCAAGCAATTACTCGGCGCCACATCTAATACCGATGTTATTTCCCGCGTACTTCGGAACTTGAAGAGGATCTACCTGGAACGGGAAGATGCCGGTCGCAGCCTTCCCGTGGTGGAGCATTTGCTGGCCTTGGAGCCGGATGCGGTTGGGGAGATCCGCGATCGAGGTTACCTCTACCAAGCGCTAGAGTGTTATGACGCGGCACGGGTGGATTTCGAGCGCTATCTGGAGCTCGCGCCATTTGCTGCCGATGGCGAGCAAATCCGCGCGCGTTGTCGGGATCTGGCAAACGACAACGCTAAGCAGCTGCATTGAGCTGACCGAGGAACCACGTGCCTAATGATGCGGATGGCACGGACGAACCGGCTCGCTTCTCGCTAAAAGGGCGCGGCGCGCCGGTGAGTCCCAATCCGCGCTTCCTTAAGGAGCGGCGCGAAAGCTTTGATGATGGTTGGGAGGATGGCGATGAAGAGCTTGTACGGCCGGCCACCACGGTTACGGCTGAGTCCCCGCGCACGATTATTAGCCGCAACACTTCACCGGATATTCCCTTCAATCAGTCAATCAATCCGTATAAGGGTTGTGAGCATGGTTGTGTGTATTGTTATGCACGGCCGACGCATGCGTACCTTGATCTTTCACCTGGTCTCGATTTTGAGACCAGAATATTCAGTAAACCGAATGCCGCGAAGCTTTTGCGTAAAGAATTGGCTGACAAATCTTATCGGTGCGACCCGATAGTCTTGGGTGCGAATACCGACCCTTATCAACCAGTCGAGCGCCGCAATCAGATTACGCGCGCGATTATAGAAGTGCTCGTTGAACATCGTCATCCGGTAAGGATTATTACCAAATCAGCGTTAGTTGAACGCGATATCGATTTGCTTAGCCCAATGGCAAAGGAGGGTCTTGTGGAGGTTATCGTTTCCGTAACGTCTCTGGACCGAACACTGATGCGCCGATTGGAGCCGCGCGCCGCAGCGCCGCCACCGCGCCACGTAACAATTG
>CAZBOQ010000256.1:0-3126 GCA_964493555.1 uncultured Gammaproteobacteria bacterium
GGTAATTAGTCTCGTTGGTACCTACACTAAGGCCGGTAGCTTAACCGATTTGGCCTACCCAAAACGCGACGGAGCAAATTTCGATGGGTGTAATGGTCGACGGCGTCTGGCACCCGGGCGCGAAACACGACACCGGCAAACACGGCGGAAGATTCGAACGTGCCCCCAGCGAATTCCGCAACTGGGTAACCGAGGATGGTACTGCGGGGCCGACCGGTCGCGATGGCTTTAAAGCAGAGCCAAGCCGCTATCATCTGTACGTGGCCGCGGTCTGTCCTTGGGCTAACCGGACAATACTGTTTCGTGCCCTGAAGGGCCTGCAAAACACCATCTCCATGACCACGCTTAAGTCGCCCATGAGTGGTGGTGGCTGGACGTTTCCCGCTTCCGATGATCCCGTGCCTAGAACGCAACCTGATCCTCTGCACTACTGCTCCTATCTGTACGAGTAGTATGTGCGTGCCGAGCCCAAATGCAACGGGCGAGCAACAGTTCCGGTGTTATGGGACAAGCAGGAGCAAACCATCGTTAATAACGAGTCGTCCGAGATCATTCGCATGTTCAACTCGGCATTCAATGAGTTTGCCGACAATCCCGAACTCGATCTGTACCCGCAAAGCTTCCAAGCGGAAATCGATGCGATTAACGCTTCGATCTATGAACACATCAATAACGGCGTCTACAAATGCGGTTTCGCGACGACGCAGAAAGCCTACGAGGAGGCGTATGACGCGTTGTTCACAACACTGGATGAGCTCGAAGACAGACTTGCAACGAATCGGTATTTACTCGGTGATGTGCTCACCGAGGCTGATTGGCGTCTTTACCCGACGCTGTTGCGTTTCGACATCGTGTACTATCATCTGTTCAAGTGCAATCATCGCCGGATAGCGGATTATCCGAATCTTTTCAATTATCTGCTTGAACTACACCAGATTCCTGACATCGCCACAATGGTAGACCTCGATGACATAAAGAACGGCTACTATTCCGTGCTTAAAACCTGGTTCAATGCACCATTGATTGTACCGATAGGTCCGGATCAGGATCTATTCGCCGCCCATGACCGCGAGCGATTACCGATCGCCGCATAGGAGACCACGATGCCCAACACTCTGATTACCAATGTGAACATTTTCGACGGCAACGGTAGTGAGCTATTCCCCGGCGAAGTGCTTGTACAAGGCAATCGCATTAATGGGGTCACCAAGGGCTCAGACAAATTACCCCATGATGGTCACACCGTGATCGACGGTAAGGGTACAACCATCATGCCAGGTCTCGTTAACTGCCACGCTCACCCTACCTACTGCAATATGGGCGCGGATTTCTACAGCCTTGGCGAAATCCCGATAGAAGAACACGTCTTGAAGACCATGCACAATATGAGACTGCTGCTCGATAATGGCTACACGGCCATCGTCAGTGGCGCGACGTCAAAACCACGACTTGATATCGTAATGCGAAAAGAAATTGACGCAGGCCTGATCCCGGGACCCCGCATACGGGCGGCCACGCCTGAGATAACCGTTACCGGCGGCCTCGGTGATATTCGGCAAATGCATATGTACCACCAGAACGTCGCCGAAGTGCTGGACGGCGCCGAGAATATCCGCGCCTTCGTGCGGCTGATGATCCGCGAAGGCGCGGACTCTGTGAAACTCATGATCTCCGGCGACAACTTTGTGAGTCCGCAAAACGCGACAGCCACAGTGATGGACGAGACAGAAATCGCCGCGGCATGCCAAGTCATCAACGCGCATGGCAAACGCGGTATCGCCCACGCTCGCACCGCGGAAGCGGTCAAACTGTGTGTCAAATACGGTATCGAGCTCATCTATCATGCAAATTTTTGTGATGCTGAGTGTTTCGATCTTCTGGAAGAGAACAAACATAAACACTTCGTAAATCCTGCGATCGCTCTGAGCTACGCTCCACTGCACGAAATGGAGGCATTCGGACTACCGGCGGCGGCGGCGGAGCTTATGGGTTTTCGGCGCGAACTGGAAGACGGCATCGTCAGCATGCAGGAGTTGCACAAACGCGGCGTTCGGGTATTACCGTTTGGCGACTACGGTTTTGAATGGCAACAGGTGGGCGACGATGCGCGTGACCTTGATCACTTCGTCAATCTCATGGGATTCACTCCAGCCGAAACGCTGATGAAGGCGACCAAATTCGGCGGCGAATGCTTTGGTGAGCAAATAGGCGTGGTGCAGGAGGGTTTTCTCGCCGATTTGCTGTTGGTGGACGGCAACCCGTTGCAGGAGATCTCACTGTTACAGGACCGTGAGCGCATTCTGATGGTGATGAAAGATGGACAATTGCATAAAGATCCGACGGCAGCCTTGGAGCTCGGCGCGCGCAAGGCTGCGAGTGCCTGAGGAACCGAGATTCAGGACGGAGAGCAACGTATGGTTCAAAAGTTTCGGCGAGTCGTAACCGGTCATAACGCGGCCGGGCGCTCGTGCTTCGTAAGTGACGCCATTGCGACAGCGGTAAAGGAGATGCCGTCGATGCCCGGTCTCGCGCTCACCGATCTGTGGGTAACTCACGACTCACCAGCCAACAACGGCGGCGTTGCCGATGCCGCAGATCGCCCTGTGGTGCTGGAACCGCCGGCCAACGGTACAATTTTCCGTATCGTCGAGTTTCCGCCTGATTCAACCTGGCGCGGCGGTGCGAACGCGAAGGAAGCGTTCGAGGCAATCGGCGCTAGCCACGCGACCGACGACAACCACGCTGACCCCATGATGCACAAAACCGCGACAGTCGACTACCTAATTATATTGGAGGGTGAGATCTGGGCGATCCTCGATGAAGAAGAGATCTGCCTTAAGCAGGGCGACGTCATGATTCAACGCGGTACCAACCATTCCTGGAGCGTACGCACCGACGATCCTTGCCTAGTCGGCGTCGTGCTGGTCAACGCAACACCAAACTAGATCACGC
Source organism: uncultured Gammaproteobacteria bacterium (assembly GCA_964493555.1). Lineage (GTDB taxonomy): Bacteria > Pseudomonadota > Gammaproteobacteria > JADZEE01 > JADZEE01 > CAZBOQ01. The sequence goes on from CAZBOQ010000256.1 coordinate 2,953, forward strand.
TCGATGTCGCTCTAGCAACTTTCTGCCGATACGCAGATTTTTCGGTAGAACAAAGGCATGCCAACCGGTCATCGTTAATGAGCACCAGCTCGTTTTCGGCGGAACCCGCACCATTAGCCACATCCCCTTTCCCGATAACGCCCCCGAGCTCATCCTCAATATTAAAACATGCGC
>CAZBOQ010000257.1:0-3143 GCA_964493555.1 uncultured Gammaproteobacteria bacterium
GCTGCCGCCGCGGCACTCGCGGAAAATCACGAGGTAATCCTCCCCGACCACCCGGGGTTCGGCCATTCCGACTCGGCTGACGAGATCGCCAGCGTTTCTGATCTGGCTTATTTTTATCTCGACTTGATGGACGAACTCAACCTTAACGGTGTCGACCTAGTGGGCCACTGCCTTGGCGGTTGGATCGCGGCCGAGTTGGCGATTCGCAACACCTCTCGAATCCGCAGTCTAACCTTGGTCGCCTCAGCCGGCCTGAGAGTCGATGGCATCCCCATGGGCGATCCGTTTTTGTGGTCCCCCGAGGAAAACGTCAGACAATCCCTGATCGATGCACATATGATCACAACACGACTGGCTGAACCGCTTACCGAAACGGCGGTAGAGATTGCACTGAAAAACCAACAAGCTGCCGCGCGCTATACTTGGTCACCACGCCTGCACAACCCAGCGCTACGTAACTGGTTACACCGAATCGACGTACCGACGTTGATAATCTGGGGTGATCAGGATCGGATTTTTCCAGCGGCGTACGCGCATGCGTTTGAAACGTTCGTCCCTCAGACGGAATTAACCATCTTCAAAGACTGCGGTCACCTACCGATGTTGGAAAAGCAAGAGGCTTTCGTAAAACGCCTCGATCGATTCCTCGATGACTTACCGCAATGAAGTTTTATTTCTTTCATCTCATGCCATATGCAGCGCTGGATCTCGACTACGACCAGCAGTTTCCCTCCGCAAGCCTTGTATTACCGAACAGCTACTATGATCCTGTGGAGGGTAGCAAACTTTACCGCCGCTATATTGATGAGTTGGAACTTGCGGCGTCGAGCGGCTACGACGGCATCTGTGTAAACGAACACCACCAGACTGCTTACGGACTGATGCCGACACCCGGCGTAATTGCCGGAGCACTGGCGCGGACAACGACCGGTGTGAAGATCGCGATGCTCGGTCGCGCGTTACCACTGGTAAACAACCCATTACAAATCGCCGAAGAGTACGCCATGCTCGACAACCTCAGTGAAGGGCGGCTCATCGCCGGCTTTGTACGGGGTATCGGTGTCGAGTATCACGTCACCGGCACTAATCCCGCGTTTTCACTGGAACGATTTCACGAAGCGCACGATCTTATCGTGCGCGCCTGGACCGAGACCGGTCCTTTTCCGTTCGAGGGTAAACATTATCACTTCCAATATGTGAATCTGTGGCCGCGTCCATTTCAACAGCCGCATCCACCGGTCTGGTTGCCCTCGCAGGGTAGCGAGGAAACAATCCGCTGGTCCGCACATCCGGACCGTAAGTATGTGTATCTGAATACCTATAGTCCGTTCGCACGCGTTGAACATTTTCTAAATCGCTACAAGCAGGTGGCAAACGACGATTGGGGGTATGAAGCCAGCGCCGACAAACTCGGCTGGGCCGTGCCCATCTATGTTGCCGAGACCGACACGATCGCCCGCAGCGAGGCCAGACCCCACATAGAAGCGTTCTACAACAAGTATCTACGTATCACCAATGAAATGCTGATGCCGCCGGGCTACAGCTCTCCCGCGTCACTCAAGGCGATACGTATGGCAAAACGTGAGTTGCTCTCTAGCGAGCACACCGTCGATGAGGTCGACGAGGCCGGTCTTTTCATCGTCGGCTCGCCAGCAACGGTAATTGAGCGTATCGAACATTACGCCGAACGCGGCGGCTTCGGGCAGCTGGTTTGTACACTGCAATTTGGCACCCTGCCACATGAGCTGACGCGAAAAAATATTGAAATGTTCGCTAAGGAAGTCATGCCCTATTTTCGCACCGAAAAATGAGTGAGTTGCCGGCCTAATACTCGAATGGCGTATTGGAAAACAGTTCAGCGAGAAATACTGCCATGTCGTCGGTAGACCGCTCTCACGCTCTGGCCTATCTTGGGCTAATTGTTACTTTCACGCTGTGGTCCGGCAACAACGTTCTTGCGCGCGCGATAGTTAACGATATCCCACCGGTGACGTTGGCCTTTTGGCGATGGAGCGTTGCGTTAGCGGTTCTGCTTCCACTCAGCTACCGTCACCTTTCACGTGAATGGACCTCAGTCAAACCTGAGCTAAAGCGTCTGGCAACACTCGCGGCCGTCGGGATCGCGAGTTTTAACACTCTGTTATATACAGCTGCAGCAACAACATCCGCAATCAATATCGCACTGGTCGCGCAATTGATGCCAGTAGTCACCCTGTTAATCGCCTGGCTGGCGATCCACAATCGACCGGCGCGCTGGCAACTGATCGGTGTCGTGGTTTCGGTCGCTGGCGCCACCATCATCATCTCTCGTGGGTCTGTTTCCGCTCTGGCGACTCTGTCGTTCGCTTATGGAGATCTGATCATGTTATGGGGCGTATGCTGCACTGCGCTCTATTCTATTTTGTATAAACTTTACGATATCAAATTACACCCTTTAACTATCCTAACGCTGATAGTTACTTTCTCGGTACCGATGATTCTGCCGTTCTACCTCTGGGAGCGCCTATATTACGGGGATCCTGCACTAACCGCCGAAAATATTGGCGCGATACTCTATGCTGGTATCTTCGCCGCGGCCTTGGGAACGGTTCTTTTCAACAACGGAATTTCCGTTACCGGACCGAGCACGGCGGCAATGTTTAGTTATCTACAACCCGTAATTACGATCATCCTGGCAGCAGCAATTCTCGGTGAGCAGCTCGCCATATTTCATGCGCTCGGGGGGCTTTTGATCATGGTCGGTGTTTTCTTGGCTGTTGCGCTGCAAGGGCCACGCTGAATGCGTTCAAAAGAAGACTTTATCTCCACTCCTAGGGCTAAGTGTTTGAATTTTGCAAAAAATACAAGGGTACTGGAGCTTTATGCCGCAGCAACCACTAGAATCTCAACCGAAAACTTAGGTGACGCCAACGTCGCCTCGACGCACGCTCGTACTGGTGGGTTCTCAAGATCAATCCACGATTCCCAGACGGCGTTCATCTCGTTGAATGTGCTGATATCTGAAAGCCATATGGTGGCTGACAGCAGTTTGCTTTTATTCGTGCCCGCCTCCTCGAGAAAATGATCAATGCGTTGCAGAACATTCTCCGTTTGGTTAGTAACAGACTCATCCGGCGCATCGAACGCTACCTGCCCGGCTAGAT
>CAZBOQ010000258.1:0-10621 GCA_964493555.1 uncultured Gammaproteobacteria bacterium
CTTACATCCGCTATCAGTGCGCGATCCTGGCACGGGTACCCCACTAAATTTCCTTTGCTTTATAGGCGTCATACCGCCGCCATGTGCTGGGCCACTAGCGCCAATACCTGGACCTCAGACTCTAGTTGATGCAGATCAATCGATTGATGTTACGGATGTTTCTGGTGAGATAGCGGTCGAATGGGCACCCACAGATGACGTAATGGTCTATGGAAAATTCTCAAAGGGCTTTAAAAGTGGTGGATTCAACAGTCTGGTTGTTTTTAACCCCGGCGATGCGGCTCCCTTTGATGATGAAACAATTTTCTCCTACGAAGGTGGCCTAAAGGCAACCTTGTTTGACAATACTATGCGACTCAACCTCGCCTTGTTCTATTCCGAATGGAATGACTTTCAGGCTCAGATCGGACAGGCAGGAGGAGATTTCCCTGTAGATAACGCTGGAGACGCGGAGATCTTCGGATTCGAAGGAGAAATGTTCTGGTTGCCACTCGAAGGGCTCACATTGAATTTTGGTGTCGCCTACCTCGATGCGGAAGTTGTTAAATCCAACCCAGACTTGGTTTTTGATTTAAAAGGGAACAGAGTTCACACGACCTCGGAATGGACGTTTAATACTTTAGCTCGGTACAGCTTCCCCCTCCCCTGGGCTGGCTTACAAGGTAATCTCCAGATGGATGCCTACTGGCAAGATGATTTGTTTTACGAGGTCAAAAACACTGCACCAATTTTCGAACAGCCGTATTGGCTGCTTAATGCCCGGGTTTCTGTCACATCCGCTGACGAAAAGTGGGAGTTTGCTGTTTGGGGAAAAAATTTAACCGAGACAGTGTATGCTTCTGAAAACTTTGACTTTACCGGTGTAAATGGAACTGGGCTTCGCGTCGCCGGATTCCCCCGAGAAGTTGGCGGGAGTATTGCATTTCGTTGGGATTAGTAGACTGAGAAAGGACTCCATCGGTACTTGGAGCCCTTTCTCAGCCAACCGGCGAAGTTTAAATCTAACTCTCAGAATCGCAGCTCTAGTATGCTCTTTGAAAGGTATCGGGGCTGGGCTTTAACCTTTGTCCTAATTACGGTAGAAGTTGCCGTAGCGGCCGAACCGCTCCTTTACCCATACCCGGCACCTCAGCATATTACCTTGGAAGACATTCTTCCATCTGCGATAGATAACTTACGAAACCCAGGCTACGTTCCGGGAATTAAACCGGGCGAAAAAATACTAATAGTCACGGATCGCTCAGTCGATCCATTAACTAAGGAAGCTTTCTACGTCGCCGCGTGGCGCTTGGGTGCGAGCCAAGTGGATACGATCAACCTCCAAGGCCGGCTGGATATCACAGATCCTACCGAGTTGGTGTTAGAGATTTTCGAAAAGGATCCGTGGCCCGCATGGGTTTGGGACGCGGCCGCCGAATATGACCGACTTATCCCGCTGTCGTTCGTCAACCCAGTCAACCTGAAAGAAGCGATCACGCTGCCCGACACTGGCTGGACGCTCAAGTGGGCACACGACACCAACACTATTTTCCACATGATGTTTACCACCCATCAACAACGAGAACGCCTAGCCGCGGCGAAGGACTATCCCAGTGAATTGGTCTGGGCGTTAATACGCAAAGGCTACGACACCATGCGCAAAGGTAAACAGTTCCATCTGACCGACCCCAACGGTACGGATGTGACTTGGACCCTCGATGAACACATCTGGAAACGCTACAACGATCTGTGGGGTGACATCATTAACAACCATTCCCCACGTTTGCATCTAAGCAAGTCACCGGATATGCGTGGCACCTTTGTATCAACCCATTTGCACGGCGGCGTAATTCCGCGTTTAGAACTTACGATCGACGGCGGTAGAGTGACCGAGGTCAAAGGCGGTGGCAAAATGGGCGACTACCTGCGCACAACCTATGAGAAATACAAGGATGTGCAGTACCCACTGTTCCCGGGTCCGGGCGTTAACTGGGTCGAATATGCGGTATGGGGTTTCTACCCAGTACCCGGTTATCACCCATCGCCAGACATTCCAGGCATGGCATGGTCAGGTAAATGGTGGACCTTCAATATTGATCTCAAAGCCGGCGTTTTCCACATAGCAGTCGGCACCAGCGCCGGCGGGTTTACCGCCAAGTTTACCGAACAACATGATTATCCGTTGCATCACAAAGACTTTGTCATCTACCGGCCCACGCTTACTGTCGACGGAGAAAAAATTATTGACGGCGGACATTTGATGGCTTTAGATGATCCAGAGATCCGCTCACTCGCAGCGAAGTATGGTGATCCGGACGCGTTGCTAAAACAGACGTGGGATCCGAACTCAGACCCGCGTTTCAGATAGCGCTAAAGCGCTGTCACGCGTGCACAAATCCGATTACATAATCATAGGCGCCGGTATCGCTGGCACTTCAGTAGCTTATCATCTGTGCCAATACGGAACCGTGGTGTTGCTGGAACGTGAACAACAACCGGGCTATCACACTACCGGGCGCTCCGCTGCGATCTATCTGGAAACCATCGGCCCCCGAACAGTCACGGTAATGAGCAAAGTGAGTGGTAGATTCTTCCATCACCCACCCGCCGGCTTCACTGACACACCGCTAATAAAACCACTGGGCTCAATGTTCGTTGCCAACGCAGATCAGATCGAGGATCTGGAAAGGGCGTTTGCCGAATTCAGTCAACTTTCCGATACCGTCGAACTTATCGAGGCCGAGCGGGCGGTTAGCCTGGTACCGAGCCTCGATAGAAACTACATCGCCGCCGCAATATACGACTCCTCGGCGATGGATATGGATGTCAATGCAATTCACACGGGGTATCTGCGGCGCGCGCGCGCTGAAGGACTCGAATTAATCAACAACGCGGATGTGCTTGCACTGAACTACGATAATAGTCACTGGCAAGTAACAACTTCAGCCGGAGATTTCGCGGCACCGATCATTATTAATGCCGCCGGCGCCTGGGCAGACGTAATTGCCGAACTCGGCGGAGTAAGAACGATCGGTCTTGTGCCGAAGCGACGCACAGCAGTGGTCTTCAATCCGCCCGCAAATATCGACATCACCACGTGGTGCGCAGTCGCTGACTGCCAAGAACAATGGTATTTCAAGCCCGATGCCGGACAGATTCTCGCTTCCCCTGCAGATGAAACGCCTGTGCCTCCGCAAGATGTGCAACCGGAAGAACTTGATGTCGCTATGCTAATCGAACGATTCGAAACCGCCACTACGCTCGAAATAAAACGTATCAACCGTAGCTGGGCGGGACTACGTAGTTTTGTAGCGGACAAATCACCAATAGTCGGATTTGCGCCGGACGCCGAGGGGTTTTTCTGGCTCGCTGGACAAGGCGGCTTCGGCATACAGACTTCATATGCAATGGGCATGACTGCAGCGGCATTGGTTACCGGTAAGGAATTACCTAGGGAAGTCGCCGATTTTGGTATAGGTGCTGACGCGCTCGCACCCCAGCGCTTATGGGAATCGCACTGACGAATTTGTACATACACCAACGTGTTGCCGCTTTTCTTCTAGCCCAATGCTCGATTCGACAACTGATTCCCAAACGTTACGGAAACGGCGCCGGCAATCCCGTGTGGTAGTTATAGATGGTCTGCAAATTAAGCCGGTGGACACTGCGGTACGGCTCATGGTGACTTATCCAACCTTTGCTGATTGACTCTTCTATGTAGTCTTCCATAGCACCACCCAAATAACCATGACGCTCGACTCCCTCCACCATCTTGGTAATGTAATCGACAGTCGCGTCAATTAGCGTGCTCGGATAACCACCGCGGGCGATTATCTTTGGATCGCCGTGATTGGGATAGATCCGATCTATCTTCCAATTCTTAAGTTTTTCTAGATTTTTTACATGCACCAACACATTTTCGATTTCACCCATAAACGTTAGCGTATCCTCCAACGCATCACCGGCAAACAGGATTCTCTCGGCAGGTATGTACATCAAGTTCGTGTCTACGCTGTGAATGTTGACGTTATGCAGTTCCAGTTTGAGATCGCCGAGACTGATCTCGAGACGATGTTTGAAAGTGACATCCGGTAACCTGAGTGATGAAATCGCGGGCGCCCCCCAGAGCGTGCCCGCTCTGATAGTCGCCGCATTCTTGTGTAGCTTAGCGCGCGTCTGTTCAGTCGCAACAATGTTGCTGTCTGCGTACACGCCGGTACCGCCAACATGGTCGAGATGCCAATGGCTCAGGACGACGGTGAACTTGTTAATCCCTTTCTTTTCAAGATAACTTCGCACCCAACGAGCCTCTTCAAAAGACGTGAACGTATCGTAAACAACGGCCTCGTTACCCTGGTAGACGGCATAAGTGGCAACACCGAGATCGAGCGCCCCGAGTTCGGCCCAATTTTTCTCTTTCGTAGAATCATAATTTTCTGCACGGCCAGTATAGAACGCTGAAATGTGATCATTTATTTCGATCACGCGAATGTTCGGTGTCCGCGCAGTGGCGCCCACGCACACCAAACAGAACAGACAAAATACTATTCGTTTCATATTTAAACCTAGAGATCTGCAGGAGCAGACTTTAGCTTGTGACAATAAAAGCCTCGCCGTTCGCAGGCTAAAAGTCCAACCACCAGGAATAGCGGAAATGAAGGAGAGTGCCCCCCTACCTACTTAGTTCAACTTTCTCACAAGCCGTCGACAAAAATGAGATTTTCCCTTGCTGATCTATGCCGGATCGGCGCTACGGTCTGATATTCCGGGGAATCGTACCAATCCCGGAGCTTCTCCATGCTTTCAAACTCGATGATAACCATGCGCGTTGGTGCCCAATCGCCCTCTATGGCCTCTCCAGGCCCCGCAGCAACCACCTTGCCTCCGTGTGCCAGGATCGTGTCCCGAGCCGCTTCGCGATACTGCACCATCCCCTCAGCGTCAAACTCCTCCAAGTAATCCGCAATCATGTACGCTGCCATCGTTTTTTCCTATTTTCGAATAGTTTCCTTCCAGTGAATTCTCAGTGTACTCAATCTGAGTTCCGAAGGCGTCCCACCGTACGCTATACTCCCGCCTCGCGCTTATGCACTACACCCTTCACCCAAAGTAATATGAGACAAAATGACGACAAATAATCAAACGATTTATTACACGCTCACTGACGAAGCGCCCGCGCTCGCGACTGTTTCCTTGCTTCCATTCGTCAGGATTTTCACCTCAGCTGCAGGAATAGACGTAAAAATTACCGACATTTCGCTCGCTGGGAGAATTCTGGCTGAATTTCCCGAAAAGCTCAGCGAAGAGCAACGCGTAATCGACGGCTTGGCCTTTCTCGGTGAACTGACCCAAAGTCCAGACGCCAACATAATTAAATTGCCGAACATCAGCGCCTCCCCACCACAACTGAAAGAATGCATCGAAGAATTACAATCGCAGGGCTATAAGATTCCGTCTTACCCTGAAGATTCACACACTGACGAGGATAGAGAGATCCGGCGGCGCTATAGCATGGTCCTCGGTAGCGCAGTCAATCCTGTGCTACGCGAGGGTAACTCCGACCGTCGAGCCCCACCTGCGGTAAAGGCATTCGCCCGCAAATTTCCACATCCGATGGGCGCATGGAGCAAAGCGTCCCGATCCCATACCGATTTCATGCGTGGTGGTGATTTCTTTTCCAGCGAGCAGTCCACAACACTAAATCAGCAAACAGACGTTCGTATCGAATTCGTCGCTCAAGACGGCACCGTGGATGTAAAGAAGGAGCTGAGCCTCGAGCAGGGAGAAGTCATCGACGGCATGTTCATGAGCGGCAAGGCGCTTCGAAAGTTTTTCGAGGAATCTATGGAGGATGCCAAGCAGTCCGGAGTAATGTGGTCCCTGCACGTTAAAGCAACCATGATGAAGGTGTCTCACCCCATCGTCTTCGGCCATGCGGTTACGGTCTTTTACAAAAGTTTATTTGAGAAACACGGCGAGCTTTTTGACCAACTCGGCGTTAACCCAAACGACGGACTGGGCAGCGTTTACGACAACATTGCCGACCTCCCGCACTCCCAACGAGAAGAGATCGAAACAGACATACAGGCCTGCTATGCCACTCGCCCAGAATTGGCGATGGTCAATTCGGAAAAGGGCATCACCAACCTGCACGTCCCGAGCGACATCATCATCGATGCATCCATGCCAGCAATGATCCGCAATTCCGGCCAGATGTGGGGCCCAGATGGTGAACCGAAAGACACCAAAGCAGTAATGCCGGAAAGCACCTACGCTCGTATCTATCAGGAAGTCATCGACTTCTGTAAGAATCATGGTGCCTTCGACCCAACCACGATGGGCACAGTACCTAATGTCGGGCTGATGGCAAAAAAAGCTGAAGAATACGGCTCGCACGATAAAACATTTGAAATGACAGCACCGGGTACCATGCGTATCGTTACCTCCGATGGCGCCGTGTTGACCGAACACCAGGTCGAGGAAGACGATATTTGGCGTGCGTGCCTGACCAAGGATCAAGCGGTACGCGATTGGGTGAAACTTGCAGTCACGCGTTCCCGCCACTCCAATACGCCAGCAGTTTTCTGGCTGGACCCAGAGCGCGCCCACGACATGCAGTTGGCCCGCAAAGTCGATCACTATCTGAAGGAACATGACACGTCCGATCTGGACATACGTACGATGTCGTATAACAGCGCGATCCGCTTCTCCATGGAACGTCAGATCCGAGGCTTGGATACCATCTCGGTCACCGGTAACGTGCTACGTGATTACCTGACAGATCTTTTCCCAATCATGGAACTAGGCACCTCTGCTAAGATGCTCTCGATCGTGCCAATGCTAAACGGCGGCGCCATGTACGAAACTGGCGCAGGCGGCTCAGCACCCAAACATGTACAACAAATTCAGGATGAGAACCATCTGCGATGGGATTCGCTAGGCGAGTTCCTAGCACTGGCGGTGTCACTTGAAGATCTGAGCCTAAAGCACAATAACGTTCGTGCCAAAGTGTTAGCCGAAACTCTTAATGAAGCCACTGAAAAGTTACTGGAATTAAACAAGTCACCATCTCGCAAGACCGGTGAACTGGATAATCGCGGCAGCCATTTCTATCTAGGAATGTACTGGGCGCAAGCTTTGGCGGCGCAAAGTAACGATACTGAACTCGCCGCGCAGTTTACACCGTTGGCAAAATCGCTGTCCGACAACGAAGAGAAAATCGTTGCAGAACTGGTAGAGGTTCAAGGCGAGCCGGCAGAGCTAGGAGGTTATTACCACGCGAACCCCGCTACCGTGAAACAGATAATGCGACCGAGCGAGGTCCTCAACGGGGTACTGACTTCAGCCTAAGCCGCGCTTACTTGCGGCTCAAAATTTGCGCGTTTCGTCGTTGACCACCCAACGTATCGGCGAGAAACTAGGTCGCTACTCTTTGAGCCGCTCGTATTGGCGCATGACCCCCCGCAACCGCTCATGATCGATCGCTTCCAGCATCAATCCAGCCGGTTTCACGGTAGTCATTGATTCTGCCGCAATCATAGCGTTGACGATTGCCTCTTCCACCGATCGTACGGTGGCCTCGTAGATCATCTCCAGATAGTGTTCGTTGACGAAGTCCAAGCTGAAGCTGGCGGGTTGCACATCAGCCATGCCTGGTAAGGTCAAATCATTCGCCACTGAAAAGGCGAGAAAAATATCTCCCGAGTAGTGTCCGCCCGGCGATCCCGTTCGACCGAGACCAATCGCGGCACGTTTGGCAACACTTTGCAGCTGGCTAGGCAGCGCAGGTAAATCGGTACCTATGATGACGATAATGGACCCGTGTTCATGTCCCATCAAATTTGAAACGACCGCGTTTTCGGTTATATGCCTGCCGACCGGTACGCCGAGAACGCTGAACTGATCGCGCAACCCGAAATTGGACTGCACCAAAGCGCCAATCACATAGTCCTTACTATCTATTTTAATCCGCCGCGATGAAGTGCCGGTACCACCCTTAAAATCGTAGGTCACCATCCCCGTACCGCCGCCAACATTGCCTTCGGCGATCGGGCCGCCAGCTGCTGTATCAAGCGCGGCGAGCACATGCGCTTCCTTTATATGACGTCCACAAGCATCGTTGAGCAGTCCATCATAAGTTTCGGCAATTACGGGCATAGGCCAGGAATGTTCCTCGCGCATTGTTTTTTTGTAATTATCGATCATCCATCCGACCGTGGCGTGATGCACCATGCCGACAGAGTGCGTGTTGGTGATACAGATCGGAGTGGTGAAATACCCGGCCTCGTTAATCCAATGTGTCCCGGTCATCTCACCATTGCCGTTAAAGTTAAAATGCCCACCCCAGACAAGGGTGGGTTCCTCCTGATGACCGCGCGGCAGAATAGCGGTAACCCCCGTGCGGATTGGCCCCTTGCCAATCTGAACTTCTCCCTCTCCCTTGATCAAGGTTGTGTACCCGACCTCCACACCCGGGACATCTGTGATCGCATTCCAGCGGCCAGGTATGCCCGGAAATGGTAAGCCTAGGTCACGTGCTCGAGGTTTGCCCCTCGTCTCACTAGTCATGAAAACCCCTTGTTATTGAGTTGTACGACACACGGGTACAAACAGCGCAAGACTGATCAGCGCACTAGCAATCGCCAGAACGTTGACAGCCAGGTAACTGTCCGCCGTAACGAAAAGCGCAGCAAGCAACGAGCCCAGAAACAAGCCTGCGCCGTGAACGCCCGGTACTAGCGCGATCAACCGACCGCTGGGATCGATACTGGAGAGCGCCGCATATTGATAGGGTATGGCAAAATTCCAGACGAAATTATAGATCGCAGCGGCGAACACGAAGATGAATGCACTCATACCTTCAATCAGCAGCGCGACGGAAATAACGGTCCCGAGCACCGCACCAGCCAATGGATACAGCCGCCCATAACGATCGCGCAGCCACGACGCACACAACGCTCCAGCAATCCCAACAGCAACCGCGGCAGCCAGACCCATGCCGATAAAATCCGCAGCAAACCCTTCCGCGACAGCCATGCGCTCAATATAGGTCCAAACACAACCTATATTCATCAAAAACAAGGCACAAGCTGCAAGGCCAAGTACCGCAATCGGACTAAACGAAAGCCTGTCGATCTCCACCGCCCTCACTTTGCCCCGGATCGGTAACCATTTCGTTAGGCCGACGGCCGACAGCGCTGCTATACCCAACAACAAATACATCCCATCGACACCCCACGCGTCGTTCACCGATGGCAGCACTAGAAAACCCAGCACCTGCACTGAGACTTGCCCTGCGACGGCATAACCGAAACCCTGCTCCGGATAGTCAGCGTCGGAAAGTGCAGTAAGGGCGACTGACAAGGCCGCACCGGTACCTAGCCCAGCAGCAAAACGGGTAGCAAGCAGTGGCAAAAAGTCGTCCATCCAGATCGACGCGAAATTCGCTACGCTCAACACGAGAAGTGCAGCCATTGTGATGAACCGCCAACCAAGACGACGAACCCAAAAGAATGTCAGAACGGCGGTCACTGTTGCGCCAGCTAAATCGGCGGCGCCCAGAAATCCGAGCTGTCGATCACTGAGCTGCAGCGCGTCCGCCACAGCGCCAAGCAACATCGGCAAAACGAAAAATGCGCCCGGTGCAAACATACTTATATAGATTGCTGCAACCTTAGCGCTGACCGCGTTGACATCGTTGCTATCTGTACCGTTCACTGCCTTTATCATACAGGAACGTCGGTTCGCGCCCCGATGGCGAAAAGGACTCTTCTGTTCTCAATAACGAGGCGTTTATCGATGCGGCGGGCCTGGCGGTGGGTTACGCGCCGTAAGTCGGAGCACCAGTCTGCCGACAAAAAAAAAGCCGCGTAGAACGCGGCCTTTTTTTGTTAGCTACTGCCTATCGCCGGTCTTATAACGCCCCGAAGCGATAACGCACTGTACCACCGAACCAGCGTGGCGGACCGTATACATCGATAGAGGATCCAGTAAACCCGCTGAACTCGAACGCCGTCGGCTGATATTCCGCATCAGTCAGATTTTTGACCCATACCTCCGCATCCCAGCGCTCATCCGCGCTAGTCCAACCGATCTTGGCGTTCCAAACCGTATAGTCTTCGTCCGCCAGCGCAGGGTGACCCGCGGCATTGAGTTGACGATCATCAACGTAGTTGAAATCTACCTGTGCCGTCATCAAGCCGTCAGCGAACGAGCCGAACTGGTAGCGAACGAGGCCATTGAGCATGACGTCCGGCGCATTAGGCAAGGGTACATCCTCAACAAACCCGCCGAAGTTGAAATCGTTCTGCACCCCGTCCTGAATACCGACTCCGAATAGAAACTCCCAACCATCCCAGGGATTGGCGACGATTTCGATTTCAGCGCCGGTGTTCTCAGCGTCCTGGTTTGTTACAAAGATATCGATGCCCGCCGCGTTGAAAGACTGAAAATTGTTGTAGTCGTAATAGTAAATGCTGGTATTAACCCGAGCCTTGCCGTCGAACATGTTCGCCTTAAAGCCACCTTCATATGCCTTTAGGACTTCGCCTGCAAATTCGAAAGCCCCGACCCGATAGGTCGAAGCCGGCCCACCGTTGTAGCCGCCCGCTTTGTTACCACGGGAATATTTCATATAAAACAG
>CAZBOQ010000259.1:0-3393 GCA_964493555.1 uncultured Gammaproteobacteria bacterium
GACGAAAAACATCTTACTCGTATCTCCGTGGTACCCGTCCTTGATAACGGTGATATCGATATTCAGAACATCCCCGGACTTGAGCATACGCTCGCCTGGAATGCCGTGGCATACAACGTGATTGACCGAGGTGCAAATTGATTTAGGAAAGCCGTGATAGTTGAGCGGTGCAGGAACTGCCGCCTGCTTGTCGACAATGTATTCATGACACAACGTATTCAGCTCTTCAGTGCTGACGCCTTCCCGGACGTGGGGAGCGATCATCTCTAATACCTCGGCAGCTAGTGCGCCAGCGACGCGCATTTTCTCAACCTCTTCAGCGGTTTTTATGACTTGTGGCATACGCTATATCGTTGTTGTCGAAAGGGTTCTATGGTATAAAGCGCCGGCCTCTATGGCAATTTAAACCTACGCCCACACACCGACACGCGAATCCGGGTGCCCGTCGAAAAAGGGTTGGTCCGCGGGGTATGTGGAAGATTAACCCATAAACGGAGCATCACCATGGCTGAAGCTACCATGCGCCAGATGCTGGAGGCTGGCGTCCATTTCGGACATCAGACTCGGTATTGGCATCCCAAAATGGCCCCATACATTTATGGGGAGCGTAACAAGATCCACATCATAAATCTCGAGCACAGCCTGCCGTTGTTCAACGACGCGGTTAATTTCATCGGTAAACTGGCGTCGCGAAAAGGCAAGATCCTGTTCGTTGGCACCAAGCGCGCGGCTCAGGAATCCGTTGCTAAAGAGGCGAAGCGCTGCAGCATGCCTTATGTAGATCGGCGCTGGCTTGGCGGTATGTTGACCAATTACAAGACGGTAAAAGCCTCTATTAAACGCATGAAGGACATGGAGGCTATGGAGGAAGATGGTAGTCTCGCGCGGCTTTCAAAAAAGGAAGCTCTGTCCATCCGACGCAGCATGGTTAAATTGCAGCGCAGTCTATCAGGCATAAAGGACATGGAAGGTTTGCCTGATGCCCTCGTAGTTATTGATGTTGGCTACGAAAAGATCGCGGTTGCCGAAGCCAATAAATTGGGTATACCGGTCGTCGCCGTTGTTGATACGAATCATAGCCCGGATGGGGTTGACTACATCATCCCCGGCAATGATGACGCGATCCGTTCCATACAGCTCTACGCGCAAGGTTTCGCAGACGCGATCCTCGAAGGACGTGCTTCTTTTGTCGAGACGGTTACGCAAAGTACCGACGATTTTGTCGAACTTGACGAAGATGGGGAGCCGATAGTCGAGGCAGACGCGCTTGTCGCCCAAGTACGTAAAAAGACAGGTAAGAAGACTGCAAAAAAAGACGCCTCAAAAAAGAACAAGACAGAAAAGGCCTCCAAGAAGAACGCAACCAACATTACTACCAAAAAGCGCGTTACAAGGAGGAAAACGGCTATTGCAGAGGATGATGGCATTGAATTGACCACCGAAACCGAGGCTCCGTCAACCGATGCGGGAGCAGCCGTGGTAGCGACCGAACCAAGTGTTCCCTTCTCCGCGGAGAAGGCCTCCTCCGAGCCGCCCACGGAAGCTGTTATTGATCCTACAGCGGGTGTTGACGGAAAAGACGATTAGGGAGGTTTTTGTATGAGAATCACAGCGGCGGAGGTCAAAGAGCTACGCGAGCGTACTGGTGTCGGAATGATGGAGTGCAAGAGGGCTCTTGTCGACGCTGCCGGCGATATGGAAGGTGCGATCGACCTATTGCGCAAATCGGGCGCCGCAAAAGCAGCAAAGAAGGCCGGGAGAACGACCGCCGAAGGCCGAATTGCCATCGCAGCGGATCGGGCGCGCGCAGTGTTGGTAGAGGTCAATTGCGAAACTGATTTTGTTGCTAAAGACGACAATTTCTGTGCGTTTGCCGATTCGGTTGCGGAGATTGTTCATACGCAAAACCCCGTTAGTTTGGGTGACCTGCAGGATATGGATATCGGCGACGGTAATTCAATAGAGGAAACTCGACAACAACTAATTACTAAGATCGGGGAAAACGTATCTATACGGCAGTTTCTAACCCTGGATGCTACTGGCGACAATCTTGGTACCTATATGCACGGTGCTAAGATCGGTGTAGTGGTTGATCTGCAAGGTGGAGAGGCTGCGCTAGCGAAGGATATAGCGATGCATGTTGCG
Source organism: uncultured Gammaproteobacteria bacterium (assembly GCA_964493555.1). GTDB lineage: Bacteria > Pseudomonadota > Gammaproteobacteria > JADZEE01 > JADZEE01 > CAZBOQ01. The sequence goes on from CAZBOQ010000259.1 coordinate 2,146, forward strand.
GCAAGTCGTCCGAGTTGTGTCGAGGCCGCCGATGTGCCCAAGGATGAAGTAGCGAAAGAGCGCGATATCTTCCGTGCGCAGGCTGAAAGCAGTGGGAAGCCTGCGGAGATCATCGAAAAGATGGTCGAAGGACGCCTTAGAAAATTCGTTGGCGAGATCACGCTTCACGGGCAGCCGTTCGTTAAGGATCCTGATATATCTGTTGAAAAGCTGCTGAAGAAAAACGGAGCATCGGTCCACAGTTTTCTTTGTCTGGTCGTAGGGGAAGGAATCGAGAAGAAGGTTGATGATTTCGCAAACGAGGTGATATCGCAGGTGAAGCACGCGTCACAATAATGGCTACCTCAACGGGCCATCGCAATCGCAGTCGTTTTCGTCGTGTGCTCATTAAATTGAGCGGTGAGGCGTTAATGGGTGAACAGGATTACGGTATCGCCCCCAGCGTCATTCGCCATGTTGCGGCCGAAGTCAAGGCGTTGGCGACCGCGGAAATTGAGGTGGCGATGGTCATTGGCGGAGGCAACATCTTTCGAGGTGCGGGACTCGCCGCGAGCGGCATGGATCGGGTCTCAGCCGACCACATGGGTATGCTGGCAACCGTCATCAATGCGTTAGCCCTGCAGGATGCGTTGGAACAGTCAGAAGTCTACGCGCGGGTAATGTCCGCGCTGCAGATCAATCAGGTCTGTGAGGACTATATTCGGCGTCGCGCAATTCGCCATCTTGAAAAGGGCCGAGTGGTAATTTTCGCCGCCGGCACGGGAAATCCGTTCTTTACGACGGATTCTGCGGCGAGTCTGCGCTCCATAGAAATCGGCGCTGACTTGATGATCAAGGCGACTAAGGTTGACGGGGTGTATTCCTCTGATCCGGAGAAGGACGGTGACGCCACGCGCTTTGTAGAATTGGATTACGACGAAATACTGGACAAGCGACTCGGTGTGATGGATGCAACCGCGGTAGTACTTTGTCGGGATAATGACATGCCTTTGCGGGTGGTCAATATGACTAGGCCCGGCACTTTGATGCGTGCAGTGATGGGTAAACCCGAAGGCACGCTTGTTTCCGCCGCGCGTCAGACTGGGGGGGCGAAATGATTGAAGAGGTAATGAAAGACGCCGAACGGCGGATGGGCAAAAGTATCGAATCTTTGAACACCGAGCTTACCAAGCTTCGTACTGGCAGGGCTCATCCCAGTCTGCTTGATCATGTTACCGTGGACTATTACGGCACCGAAGTTCCGATTGG
>CAZBOQ010000260.1:0-15016 GCA_964493555.1 uncultured Gammaproteobacteria bacterium
AACCGACGCCTGACCTCGCTGCAGAGTATCTGCAGTCGGGTGAATACCTATGGAACAGCGGTATCTTCGTCATGTTGGCGTCGGCATGGTTGGACGCAATCACCGCATGCCGGGTTGAGATAGTCGACGCCTGTCGTAAGGCTTATAGCGACGGCACGGTCGATGGATCTTTCTACCGGCTTGATGAAGTGGCGTTCAGCGAGTGCCCTGCTGATTCAGTCGATTTCGCGGTAATGGAGCGGATCGATAAAGCGTCGAGTCTCAAGGCTGCAGTTATCACTTTTTCCGGAGCATGGTCAGATGTCGGATCGTGGTCGGGTCTGTGGGAGGTATCTCCGCAAGACGGATCAGCAAATGCACTAAGCGGTGATGTGTTGTGTCTCAACTCGAGCGGTAACCTAGTGCATGCAGATCAGCGTTTCGTGGCGCTGGCCGGCTGTGAGGATCTGGTGGTTATTGAGACTGCCGATGCGGTCATGATTGCGCCGAAATCTAATGCGCAGGCTATCAGGCAAGTGGTCGAATGGCTCGAAGGGGAAGGGCGCAGCGAACAGTTAGCGCATCGAAAGGTATACCGGCCGTGGGGCAGTTATGAAAGCGTGGATGTGGGCGAGCTTCATCAGGTTAAGCGCATTAGCGTCAAGCCGGGTGAACGATTGTCGTTGCAAAGTCACGAACACCGTGCCGAACATTGGACTGTTGTCAAAGGGCAGGCATTGGTGACGCTGAAAGAGGAGGAGTTCTTAATGGACGAAGATGAGTCGACCTACATTCCCAGAGGCGCAAAACACAGACTGGCGAATCCTGGAACGGAACCGTTGGAAATCATCGAAGTGCAAACCGGTTCGTATCTGGGCGAAGACGACATAGTCCGCTACGACGACAAATACGATCGCCATAAGGCTACGGTTTAATCTTTACGCCGGCATGCGCATTCTCGTTACCGGCGCAAGTGGATATATCGGTAGGGCGTTGGTTGCGCGTTTGGCTGAGCAGGGCCACCGGTTACTATGTGTGCGTCGATCTGCCGATGGCGCGCATGAGTCCCGCGACAATGTGCGCTGGATTAGCATTGCCAACTTCGATTCGACCGTCGATTGGAGTGCCTGGATGGTTGGGATGGAATGTATCATTCATCTCGCCGCCCACGTTCATTCGGCGGACGAGAGTGGTCGCGAGCCGACCCATCATCAAGTAAATGTCGAAGGGACTCGCAGGCTCGCGTCGCAAGCTTCCGACGCTGGCGTGAAACGTTTCGTTTTTCTCAGCACGGTCAAGGTGCATGGTGAAACAAATCTATTGGATGATTTCAGCGTCGCCCGTCCGTTCACTGAAGAAGATAAACCAACTCCGCAAGACGCGTACGCACGAAGTAAATGGGCGGCGGAGCAGGTGTTGCACGAAATCGTCGCTGAGAGCGAGCTTGCTCTGACGGTGTTGCGTTCGCCTTTGGTCTATGGTCCTCAGGTGAGGGCGAATTTCCTAACACTACTGCGTTGGGCTAACTCGACCCTGCCGTTACCCTTTGCGGCGATAAACAATCGGCGAAGTTTCGTCTATCTGCATAATCTCGTCGATGCCATTGCCCATTGTCTGCAACATGATGGGGCTTGTGGCGAGACATTTCTGGTTAGCGATGACATGGATATGTCTACCGCGGAGCTGTGCCAACGTTTGCGGTCGGCGCTGAACAGCAGCGCTGTTGTTTTTCGAGTGTCGCCTTCAGTGCTGCGAGGGATCGCGCAGTTAAGCGGCCGCGCCGCACAGGCCCAACGTCTGTTGAATTCACTATTTATCGATATTTCTAAGATCAAACAACGACTGGATTGGACGCCCCCGCACAGCGTCGAAGTCGGCTTACGCGAAACCACTGAATGGTTCTTGACGGGGCCCTAAACCAATGTCGGATAGCATGCTCCTACTGATTTATGCTGTGGCGTCGTTCGTAGCGACCGCCGTCCTTGTTGGGTTTGTACGTTGTTACGCAGTCCGCAATGACATTATCGATGTACCCAACGAACGAAGCTCCCATACTCAACCCACACCGCGAGGTGGGGGATTGGCCATAGCGATTGTGCTATTCGGTGCCTATATTTCCGTGCTTGCACTTGGGCGTTTTAACATTGATGAGGTGGTTGGCTTTCTTGGGGGGGGGATCTTAGTCGCCTTCGTCGGGTGGCTAGATGATCGCCGAGACATTGCGGCTCCGGTGCGTGTCGCAGTGCAAGCAGTTGCAGTCGCTTGGGCACTTTTTTGGGTAAAGGGGTACCCAGTCATGTCATTGGGTTTTACCCAGATACCGCTAGGCGGTTTCGGCACCGTGCTTGCGGCGCTAGCCATGCTATGGCTTATCAATCTATACAACTTTTTGGATGGCATTGATGGGATCGCGGCGGCTCAGGGTTGCTGTGCGGCGACAATAGGAGCCGTGTTGTTGACGGGTACGGGCGCGGTGCTTTGGGCGTTGACGGCGTCGGTGTTAGGCGGCGCGTGTGCTGGATTTCTTATGTGGAATTGGGCGCCTGCACGGATTTTCCTCGGTGACGTCGGCAGCTATACGATCGGCTATACCTTCGGCATGCTTGCAATTATGGGAGAGAACAGCGGTGATCTGCCAGCGCTTGTTTGGGTCGTTTTGCTTTCGGTTTTTATTTTCGATGCGACGACCACATTGATCAAGCGTGTCTTAACCGGTCAGCCTTGGTATTCGCCGCATAGAACTCATGGTTACCAGAGGTTGGTGCAATGCGGTTGGCATCATCGCGACGTGGCGCTGGCGGTGGTGGCGATAAATATAGTCGTTATCGCACCTATGGTTTGGCTTACCGTGCAGCGACCGCTGTCTTTGCTGCCCGTGGTGGCGATAACAGCCGGTATAATGATGATCTTATGGGCCATCATTCAGCGGTATTACGAGCGGCAACGTAATGAGACTTAGCAGGCGCAGTGCTGTAATCATTCACGACTTGTTGATGATAATGCTCGCCTGGGAATTGGCGTGGCTGGCAAGGTTCAATTTCGAACTGGTCGCACTTACCTATTGGTGGGCGAACCTGCGAACGCTACCGGTGGTGATGTTGGTTCAAGGCGTGGTTTCATGGCGATGCGGCCTTTACAGCGGGCTATGGCGCTTCGTTAGTGTTGCAGATCTGTTGAATATTATTCGTGTTGCCGTGCTTGGTGTCCTTGCAGTGACACTGATCCTGTTCATAGCCATGCGCCTGCAAAATATCCCGCGTTCGCTGTTGCTGTTTTATCCCCTGTTTCTTGTTTTTCTGCTCGGAGGGCCGCGGTTTGCCTATAGGTTGTGGAAAGACCGTACCCTAAATTTGCGTAAGCTCACCGCTGGCACCCGGGTGCTAGTGATCGGCGCGGGTCAGGCCGGTGAGACCATTGCTCGGCAGATGTTGCGCGACCCGGATTATTTGCCGATCGGCTTCGTCGATGATAAAGAGCGGTTCCGCGATTCCAGGATCCACGGTATTCCGGTACTGGGACAAGTGTCGGAACTAGGTGAAATTGTCACTGAAACAATACCGGATTTTCTGGTGATTGCCATTCCTTCAGCAACTGATCCGCAGATGCAAAGGATTGTCGATGCCTGTGACCGCACTGGCGTACGGTATCGAACGTTACCTAGAGGAAGTGAAATTAATAATGGCGCATCTTATCTTTCCGACCTGCGCGACGTGTCAATAGAAGATTTGCTAGGCAGAGAGGTCGTAAATCTTGATTGGAAACTTATAAATCAGGGACTTGCAGGCAAACAGATATTGGTTACCGGTGGGGGTGGTTCGATCGGTTCCGAGCTTTGTCGTCAGATCGCACGGATCGGCCCCTCGCGGTTAATCGTTGTCGAACAAAGTGAGTACAAACTGTTCTTGCTGCAACGCGAGTTACGAGCGCAGTTCCCGTCGCTGTCGATGGCATCCTGTCTTGCCGATGTGTGCGATGCGGAAGCGATGGATCAGGTGTTCGAGCGTTATAGACCGAATATCGTTTTTCATGCTGCGGCATACAAGCATGTCGCGTTACTCGAACATCAGGTGCGTGAGGCCGTACGCAACAACATTATCGGGACCAAGCTCGTTGCTGAAACCGCTGTGTCGCATGGTGTGTTGCGGTTTGTTCTTATCTCGAGCGACAAAGCGGTCAAACCTGCTAGCGTCATGGGCTCATCTAAGAGAGTGGCTGAGCTCGTTTGCTCAGACCTGAACAAATCAGGTGGCACCCAGTTTGTGGCCGTGCGTTTCGGTAATGTGCTGGCTTCCGATGGCAGTGTCGTCCCTTTATTCAAAGAGCAGATCGCCGCGGGCGGCCCGGTCACCGTTACCCACCCAGATGCTACCCGCTATTTTATGACCATCCCAGAAGCCTGCCAGCTCATTATGCAAACTGCGGTAATAGGGGATGGTGGGGATCTTTATGTCCTCGACATGGGGGAACCCGTCAGCATCAACTATTTGGCTGAGCAGATGATACGTTTGTCAGGAAATAAACTGGGTGATGATTTGGAGATACAGTTCATCGGTCTGGGGGCCGGCGAGAAACTGCACGAAGAGCTGTTTTATGACGATGAAAAGGTAGTCGAAACAGCCCACCCGAAAATCCAACGGGTACGTAACGACGGCGATCGTAGTCCCGTGTTCCGGGAAATGCTTCACAGGCTTGTCGGAGCTTGCCGACGTTTCGATGACAGAGAGATGACGCAGATGCTTCGTGAGTTGGTCCCACAAGCGCGGGTCGGGGAAGACTCGGACGATCGCGTAGTGCCGTTTACGCAGACTGTGTGTGGCAGTGATGAGTAGTGTGCATAAAGCGGTATTTCCGGTGGCTGGGCTGGGTGCGCGATTTTTGCCCGCCACAAAAGCCAATCCCAAGGAGATGTTGCCGGTAGTAGATCGTCCGCTAATCCAATACGCAACCGATGAATCGATTGCGGCGGGGATTCGTGAACTGATTTTCATAACCGGACGGACTAAACGTTCGATAGAGGATCATTTTGATAAGGCATATGAGCTTGAAGCTGAACTACAGCGCAGCGGTAAGCTTCAGTTGCTCGAAGTCGCCCAGCGGACGTTGCCGGCGGGAGTGACATGTACTTACATAAGGCAACCCGAAGCGCTGGGAGTGGGGCATGCGGTACTTTGTGCGGAATCCGCGTTGGACGATTCCTATTTTGCTGTGCTCTTAGCGGATGATTTGATCGATGGCGGCGACCGCGGTTGTTTGCAGCAGATGGTGGATATTCACGAGCGCCTGGGTTGTGCTGTTATCGCCGTTGAGAATATTCCGCGGGAGTGCACGGCGAGTTACGGCATCGTTGAAGTGGAGGAGATGAATGCCGGGATTGGTCGTATAAAGAATATTGTTGAGAAGCCCGATCCGGCTGATGCTCCGTCCACGCTGGGCGTGGTTGGCCGCTACATTTTGCCAGGACGGATCATGGGGACCTTGAAGCGGACCGGTGAAGGTGCGGGTGGTGAAATACAACTCACAGATGCTATCGGCACGCTGCTCGCCGAGGAAACTTTTGTTGCGTTCGAGTTTAATGGTGTTCGCTAAGATTGTGGATCGAAATTAGGTTATCTCAAGGCCAATGTGGACTACGCGTTACAACACCCCGAGGTTAAAACCGAATTCGCTAAATACCTCAGCACCCTTGAGTGGTGATCGAACCCTCGTGGACGCGTGGTAATGCTAAATAAGAAACTGCGCATCGTGTTGGCTCAGATCAATCCGACGGTCGGGGATGTGAGTGGGAATTGCGATCAAATATTGCGGATCCGCGACGCCAACCAGGACGCCGATATCGTTGTTTTCCCGGAACTGGCGGTTTCCGGTTACCCGCCCGAGGATTTGGTGACGCGTCCAGCTTATCTGGCGAGTTGCGCGCGCGAGGTGCAGCGGCTCGCGAAGAGCAGCGCATCGACGGGTCCCGCCATGCTAGTCGGCACGCCGTGGCCAGGTAACGCTAAACCCTTCAACGCAGTGGCCCTACTTGCGCAAGGCGCGGTGCAATCAATTTCGTATAAACACGTATTGCCGAACTATGGTGTGTTCGATGAAAAACGGGTGTTCGAAGAGGGCGGAGTCTCCGCACCAGTGGTGTTTGAGGGGGTCAGCCTTGGCGTCATGATCTGCGAAGACTTCTGGTTTCCGGAGATCCCCTTGCAGCTTCGCAGTCAGGGAGCCGATATGCTTATAGCTATCAACGCTTCGCCGTTTAATCTTGGCAAACCGGACGAACGGCTTGCACAAGCACGCGCTAGGGTAAGCGAAACGGGATTACCGTTGATCTGTGTTAATCAGGTCGGTGGGCAGGATGAGCTCGTTTTTGATGGCGCTTCTTTCGCCTTGGCGGCGGATGGCTTGGAGATAGCGCGCTTGCCGGCATTTCACGAGAATATACAAAAACAGACTTGGACGTTCCCCGCTGAAGGTAGTTCACGTTGCGATAATCAGTCCCTTGCACCTGAGCTTTCGGAATTGGCATCTGTGTACGCGGCGATGATGCTTGGTCTTAAGGATTATGTTGAAAAGAACGGCTTCGAAGGTGTCATCATCGGTCTGTCTGGTGGTATTGACAGCGCGTTGACTGCGGCTGTGGCAGTTGACGCGCTAGGTTCCGAGCGCGTGCGTTGTGTCATGATGCCATCACAGTACACTTCAAGTGATAGTCTCGAAGATGCCGAACAGTGTGCCTTTAGCTTGGGGGCCCGGTACGACGTCGTCTCCATTGAACTGGCTATGCACGCCTACGATACGATGCTGAGTGAACTATTCGCCGATCGGCCGGCCGATGTGACTGAAGAGAACATTCAGTCGCGTGCGCGAGCCTTGTTGTTGATGGCAATGAGTAATAAATTTGGCTGGATGTTGTTGACCACTGGAAACAAGTCCGAGATGGCGATGGGTTACGCAACACTTTACGGTGATATGTGCGGAGGTTATTCGGTCTTGAAAGACGTTTACAAGACAATGGTTTTTGACCTGGCGCGTTGGCGAAATGTGAACTTTCCCGGGGGAGCCGCTGGACCGGCGGGCGAGGTTATTCCGGTGCGAATTCTCACCAAGCCGCCGTCGGCGGAACTGCGCCCGGATCAAAAAGACAGTGATTCACTGCCACCATACGAAGAGTTGGACGGCATACTCACGTGTTTAATAGAAGACGACTATGGCGTCAGTGAGACAGTGTCACGTGGGTTCGATCCGGCCACGGTCGAACGCGTGGCGAGGCTTTTGGCGTTGTCCGAATACAAACGGCGGCAGGCACCGCTCGGGGTCAAGATCACTCGACGGGCATTCAGCTTAGAACGGCGCTACCCAGTCACCAACCGCTTTAAGGAGAAAGCTGAGTAGGACGCTACAAAGTCCGGCTCTGTAAAGGGAACGGACATGAAAGCTGAGCAAACCGAAGCTCATATCGACTTTCGCCCCGCCCTCCAATTAAGATAAACACACGATATTGTGTAGTCGCAACGGACAGTCACCTCGCTAATGGAACAACCCAAATTACACCGAAATTATGGACTGGCTCATTGTCTTGCCCTTTCGTGGTTGGTCCTCGTTCCGTTTTCGACAAATGCTTTCGAAGGAATTAGTCAAATTGGCTCTGGCGCACGTGCACAATCTATGGCTGGAACGGGGGTGGCGGCTGATACTGGGATCGGCGGTCTCATGAATAACCCGGCGACGCTTGCGCTTGGTGGCGGGAATGCTTGGGAAGCTGGATTCGACTTTATCCTACCCGTTTGCTATATCGCCAGTACGGAAGGCTTTGGAAAGTCGTATGATGATTTCATGGTCCGAATCGGAATCCTTATTTAGCGCCGCATGGCGGTTACACTCGCCGTATAAACGAACAACTAACAGTGGGGTTTGGGCTCTTTTCGAAAGGAGGAGCCGGTGCCGAATACGGCAAATCGAGCGTCCTGTCCATCGATTCTAGCGGTGTGCAAACTAATAAAGATATTGGTTCCCGTTTGCTCGGAGTAGATGTTCCATTTGGTTTTGCTTACATGCTGAATGAGCGGTTCAGTATTGGTGGATCGTTGGATGTGATTTGGACCGGCACAAACCTCCGAGCGCAATTTAATAGCGATCAACTTCAGTCAGCACTTGGGAGCAACGCACTAAGGGTGTCCAACAACGCCGGCATGGCAACGGCCTTCGGAGGTCTGGTCGGTGCGGGTGGTGGGGTCTACCTAAACGCACATAAAAAACACATTATCGACGGAGAAATGTCCGCATTCGGTATTGGCGGGCGTTTCGGGATTACCTACCAACTTACCGCTGATACTCGATTGGGCGCCTCATTCACTACCAAAACTGTGCTCCCTGATCTTGAAGGTCATCTCGAAGCTGAAGGTCTCAACCCGGGTGGTAGCACGGGCTTAATCCTTGAAGGTAAGGTGAAAATAGAGAATTTTCAGTGGCCGGCAATGCTCCAGTTAGGCCTGGAACATCGGATGACTGACCGTTTAACAGTCAGATTGGATACCCGTTACGCGTGGTGGTCCGATGTAATGGACGCTGTTCGTATCCGGTTTAGAGTTGACAGCGACTCGTTAGGTGACGCGTTCTCAGGTGAAACGATTGATTTTGACATCCCGCAAAACTGGGATGACACCCTGGCCATTGCGTTTGGCGTACAGTACCGACTGCGGGATCGCTGGACTGCCCGTGCTGGGTACAGCATGATTGATAATCCTATTCCAGCGGATAATTTGCTGCCGACTATCCCAACGGTGTTCGAGAAACACTTAACCTTTGGTGTTGGTTACAAACTAAACAAGTCACATTCGATCGATGGGTCTTATTTTTTCGGTATCAGTGATGCGGTAACGAATAGCACCCGGCCGTTAACCTCGACTTATGGAGCGGCGACGGGCGGTACAACGTTCGACATTGACGTGCACAAATTTGTCGTCACCTATCGACGGGATTTCTAAGGGGATAGAGATCACGCTTTGTACGCTGTCTGCGGTTGATTCGTTGATACTCGGCGCGTTTGTAAAAGGTAGTGTATGCGCCTCCTATACTTACAACCGATGTCGGGGGAATAAACGATGGCAGACAATGCACCTACTCTTGAATTTAGTGGCGCAATCCATGAAGGCATTCCGGTAGCTTCTGAGCGGCTCGATGTGTGCATCAAGTTCTATTCGGAAGTGCTTGGATTGAAAACTATCCCACGGCCCAAGGCGCTAGACGATCTGGGACGTGGCGCGTGGCTGACTGACGCGGATGAAAAGGTACAGTTTCACCTCATTGCCAACGATTCCACACTAAGGCCAGGCCCGGATGCAAAGGTCGAGCCGGCTGGGCGACACACGGCTTGGCGGATTAAGGATATTGACGCGTTTCGTGCGCGGATGAGCGCCTTAGGCGTCGAATTCAGTGAATTAAGCGGCCTTATTGGTGAAGCGCAATTGTTTGTGGTGGACCCGGAAGGCCACACCTGGGAATTTCAGGGTCCGCCTAAATCGAGCTAAGATACGAGCGTCGGTAGCGCGTTCTCCGAGAGATGGGTACCCGGGCTAAAGTCGCTCCAAAGCAATTGCGGTGAGCGTCGGCACGGTAGTAAAGCAGAGCCAGAAACCTGCTCTGTTCGCTTAGTTGAGTTGAGCCCGGAATTGACCCGGTTGTAGCCGTGTCGGGTTTCTCCTTCCAACAACGTAAACAAATCCAGCTTGCCACTTTTCCCTGGGCACAACGGTGTATCCAGAGATGAACGGAGGGGCTGACGATATCCGGTAACACACCAACTTCCCGGTACGGGCTCCAACCCCTGACTTACAGGTAGCAATTAGATATTTATTTTCATATATCAGTGAGTTAGGAAAAGTATTAAGCGCGCAATTGCTTTTTAAGGCGTCTTTTACAAAGTTTAGGCAATTTTGATCCAGTTCTGTTAGGTTCTCTCTATACCTAAGTAGCCTACCCGCGAATGGAACCGTGAGTTAAGTCGACTGCAAGGATGCCTAGATAAAGGGGGTCTCACATGTCTTTTTTGCGGCTGCGCTTTAAGCTCTTCCTCTCATTGGTAATCGGTAGCTCGAGTGCCTCGTTTACAACGATAACGTACGCCCAAGATCAAGTTGAAGGTGGGTTGGAAGAGGTCATCGTCACAGCTCAACGGCGCTCGGAAAATATCCAGGATGTCCCACTTGCCATAACAGCTTTTTCAGCAGACGCCCTTGCTAAAAAGGGTGCGCGGGACATGTTTGGACTTACCTCCTTGGCGCCTAATCTTGATATCGCACAGAATAACGGCAGAGTAAAAATATTCATTCGTGGTATCGGTCTTTCGCTTGATAATTCGGCATCAGAAGGCGGAGTCGCATTTCATCAAGATGGTGTTTACGTTGCCTACCCCACCGCGCAGGGCACCTCGTTCTATGACATTGAACAAATAGAAGTATTGCGAGGTCCGCAGGGCACGTTATTTGGACGAAACGCAACGGGGGGAGCAGTAAATATCATCACACGTGGTCCGACAGAAGAGTTGCAGGTAAACGCGCGAGCGGTCGTCGGGAACTATGCAACAAGAGAATTCGAAGTTGGTGTAGGCGGCCCTATTCTAAAAGATAAATTACTGGGTCGTTTGGCATTCTACAAGGCTGATAGAGATGGTTTTGGAAAAAATATTTTTGACAATTCCGAAATTGATAATCGGGATGAGATCGCCGTACGAGGAAAACTGAAATGGTTAGTGACGGACGATTTGTCTGCTGAGATTGCAATCGATTATTGGGATGCAGACGATTCAGGTGCTCCTGTTCATACCTTTGGTTCCGCTGCAGTCGGGGGGCAGTTGCAAGGGGTTCTCGAAGGGGGCAGAGGGGCGCCCGCTCTCAGCTTTCGGGATATCGCAAGTGAAACCGAGGAAAGCCGCGATATGCGGACCTATGGTTACTCCCTGAACATCAACTATGAGATTAATGATCAACTAACGTTTAAATCTCTGACGGGTTATCGGGACTTGCACGCGGTAAAACTATCTCAATACGACGGTACAGATTCACCTGGGTGGCCTTCAACCAATATCGATTCCGGCACCCATTTTAGCCAAGAACTTCAATTAAATTGGGACACCGATCGCATAAACGCTGTATTTGGACTTTATTATTTTGATGACGATATTTTTGTCACTAATACGGTACCGTTCGAATTCGCCATTAATAACATCATTCAACCAAATACCGACATATTTGACGAAAGAGGGCATGCTAAAGCGGAGGCCTTCGCAGCATTTGCTAGTGCAACATGGGCTGCAACGGAGAAGTTAAATCTTACCGCTGGCGTCAGATACAGTGATGAAGAACGCCATTCGATAAGTTCGTTCCAACTAAGAATCCTCTTATTTGGACTTGATGTGTTTGTTCCTCTGGAAGCAAAACGTTCATGGGATGCTTGGACCCCGCGATTTTCTATAGACTACGCTTTGACCGACGATGCGATGGTCTATTTCACAGCGTCTAAGGGTTTTAAAAGTGGTCAGATTTTACCAGGAAACACGAGTCCACCGATAAATCCGGAGTTCATATGGAGCTATGAGGGCGGAGTAAAATCGTTACTTTTTGATGGAAGGTTGAAAGCTAACTTATCGGCATTCTTCTACGACTATTCTGATCTGCAAGTGAGCCAACTAAGTGGCTTGTCGTTTACAATCACCAACGCCGCAGCTGCGGAAGTAATCGGTTTTGAGGCGGAATTAGCTTATCTCCTGGGTAAGAATACGCAGCTAGAATTCATCTATGGCTTCGTGGATTCCGAATATACTGAATTCTTCACCGAGGATCCTCTCTTCCCAGCGCTTGGCATACTAAATCTAAGAGGAAATCCACTTTCTAATGCGCCGGAACATATGTTTACTGCGAGCCTAGCGCAAACGTTTCCCACATCAGTGGGTAATTTTGATCTCCGAGTCGATTGGCGTTACAGAAGCAAAGCATATTTTGACCCTTACAAAAGAGCTTCAGCATCGCAGGACGGATACTCTAACATCAGCATGAGGGGTACTTATCAACCCGACAATCAACCATGGCACATCGCCGCCTGGGCGAATAATCTGTCTGATAAAGAAGCAATAGTTCACAACTATGTAAGCTTGGCTAGTGGTGGCTTTCCGCGTAACGGGGGCGTCAATCAGCCAAGAACTTTCGGAGTAGAGTTTGGTTACAACTATTAATTCCTATAAATTGGAAAGTAACGACGGACTGTGTTCACTCTATTCCGGTACTACACGCAGGGGATATACGTTCTACACAAAACACTGCTAACCATTGCTTTGTTCCTTTTTACCAGTGTGCAGCTGGCGCGCTCGGACGAGTCTTTTGCCCTAGTTGGTGGCGAATTGATTGATGGGAATGGTGGCGCCCCCATAGCTGGTGCTGTGGTACTGATCAAAGGAGCGTATATCACGGCCGTTGGAACGCTACCTGATTTAGCGATTCCCGCCGATGTGAAGATCATAAATGTTGACGGGCTAACGCTTTTACCCGGACTCATCGATGCTCATATGCACATAGGTGGTAGTGGTGCCGGCGCTGTAGATCCTCGAGAATTTACCCCATTAGCATCTGAGAACAGCCTACTTAGCTATCTTAAGTTTGGAGTGACCACCGTTTATGACATGGCGGCTCACCCTCACCTGCACGGCATGAAAACCGCGCTTACCGTCGGTGACTTGGTTGGCCCAAGGTTATACGGAAACGGCTTTGGTATTACGGCTCCTGGGTCTCACCCGATGAGACTAATAAAGGAACTTGGACTAACCGATTACTTGGGCCCTTTTTATTTCCAGGTTGATACGGTTCAAGATGCTAAATCAGCTGTTCATAAGATCGTGGACGCAAACACAGATGGCATTAAGATTTTTCACTCACGTGCTGAATCTGGGACAACACGAGTCGACTCAGACAGGGACAAGTTAAATTATGAGGTTCTTCGAGTCCTTATTGAAGAAGCGCACGCCCACGAAAAAATGGTCTATGCACATATCTCCTCCCCAAGTGAGGCTAGAGAGTTCATCGAAGCGGGCGGTGACGTCATCGTACACAGCATTCACACGGCAGAAACGGGTGTGGATGAAATACTGCAATTGATGGCCGCACGAAACGTCTACTACATCCCAACCCTTTCTGTGTTCGAGGGTGACTACCTTTTGAACTCGGATTTATTTGTTATATCGCAGCTCCGCAACAAGGTGTGGGATGTTTTTCTGGACTCTGTCACTGACCAACAAGGCGCTGTTGTATCACGCCGACACATTGCTGGACTTCGCAATGATTCACTTCGTAGCTTGAATGTTGCGAAGGGAAATCTTCGTCGAGCGATAGACGCCGGAGTTAAAATAGTGATGGGAAGCGATGCTGGTAATGCAGGAATGTTGCATGGGGCAACGGTAATTCGCGAATTTCAACTGATGCAAGAAGCAGGTATGACACCGATGCAGATAATCGTTGCAGCCACCAAAAATGGTGCTGAGATGATAGGGCGTGTAGAACATTTAGGGACCGTCGAAGCGGGCAAACTCGCGGATATTATTGTTGTCAATGGGCATCCGTTGAAAAATATATCAGACTTAGGGAATGTTGAATTAGTAATTCAAAACGGCACATTCATCGATCCGAAAACACTCTCATTCAGACAAACGCCGTAGAGAAAGCTAATATAACTATCTGTTTGAGACTGCCATTTCTGCGGCAAACATAAGTCATAAGTGAGAAGATTATCTTCCAGACAGTCGTCGTCTTTCTGAGGACTTGTGCTCGTTCTTCAATAAGATCTGAACGTTTAATGTTCCGAGGCGCCCTTGAAGCAAGGACGGTACTACATGCAAACTCCATCGCAGACTTCAACATTTGGTTTGCGACTTTTACTGCGCAGTGCTCGAAATCGTGTACTTACGGTTCTTGTGGTTTTGTTGGATGCTCTTGTTCCTCATGGCCGTCATCAATAATACTTAAACGTTGTTGCTATAGAAAAAATGGGTCTAAGTATGAATACAGATAGGAATATTGTTCTGATAACTGGTGGCTCGAAGGGGATCGGCTTTGAGATGGCCAAACAGCTCCTGAAAATGAATAACAAAGTCATAATAACTGGCCGAGACGAAGAAATGCTCCAAATGGCGGCGAAACAGTTAGGCGACGTTACAACAATCCAGAGTGATGTTAGTAAGCCTGACGATGTGGAAGCTCTTTACCAACGAGTCGCGATGGAATTTCCTAACTTGAATCTCCTCATAAACAATGCTGGCGCGATGCAGGCAGTCAATTTACAGATGAATAGTCATTCGATGGAAAGGCTGACCATGGAAATTGACGTGAACTTGAAGGGAACTATCTGGACTAATAATGTTTTTTTGCCACTTTTGAAAAAGAAACCGAATGCAGCAATTGTAAATATTTCCTCGGGCCTTGCATTCGTCCCATCACCGGTTGTCCCCGTATATTGCGCGACGAAGGCTGCAATTCATTCATATTCTTTGTCGTTGAGGGCTCAGTTAAGTAATACGAATATTCAGGTGTTCGAGTTAGCGCCGCCACTTACTGAAACGGGAATGATTGGTGCATTCGCTCGGGAGGACTTGCAGGGGATTAAAATTATGTCGGTATCCAAGTTGGTGGCGGAACTCGTTAAGGGTTTGTCACGGAATCGCAACGAGATCCGACCTGGTTTGGCGAATCAACTTTATCTGATGAGCCGTTTTCTACCCAAGTTAATGCTCAAAGTGATGAGCAGATCTGTTAAGAGGATGCAGTTCGACTGAGGTAGATCCCAGCATGGTCTTAAAAATTCAAACCGCGCGACATAAATATATGAGGATACTCGAGCGAATGAATCACAGTTCTTGTGCTACCCGAGTTCACCGCAGCCCCAGGCCGATTAGACGTTGAAGACCCGGTGGGTGGAATGTTCGATACACAGGTAGTGATCATCGGTGGTGCTAGCGTTGGCCTCTCGCTCTCTGCAGAACTGGCTCATCACGGTATCGCCAATGTTG
>CAZBOQ010000261.1:0-5665 GCA_964493555.1 uncultured Gammaproteobacteria bacterium
GACAGGCTGCCCCGGAAAATGGCCGGCGAAAAACGGTACGTTGAAAGTTACGTTCTTAATCGCGACCAAGGATTTGTTTGGTTCACATTCGAGCACCTTGTCAACCAGAAGAAACGGATAACGATGCGGCAACAACTCCAAGATCTTATGCAAGTCCATACTAACCATTACCGCCCTCCGGCCCATCAAGCCTGCGATGTTTCGATGACGCACGATGGACATGCCCTACCGTACGCCGCCATTCTCGTGCTCCGCGGCTTGGCCAGCCGCTGGAGTAAACACCAGGCTTGGTAATCGATTTTGTCACCAAACTCATACCAGTGATGATGACATCGTCGACCACTTGAAGATGACCGGCAAGCCCAGCTCCACCGCCGATTTTACAGCGCTTACCAACGTTAGTGCTGCCCGAAATTCCCGCACAACCTGCAATCGCCGTATTCGCACCCACTTGCACGTTGTGCCCTATTTGCACGAGATTATCTATTTTTACCCCATCTTCGATAATCGTATCGCCCAAAGATCCGCGATCGATGGTCGTGTTGGCACCGATTTCAACATCGTTACCCAATGAGAGCGAACCGATCTGTGGGATTTTAAACCACCGGTCATCTTCTTGAGCAAGACCGAAACCGTCGGCACCGAGCACGGCACCCGGATGAACGATACACCGCTGCCCGAGCCGAATCCCTGATCCCAACGTCACATTAGCTACCAAACAGGTATGAGCGCCGAGTTGCACATCTCGTCCAACGACACATCCCGGCCCCACTAATACGTGGTCACCCAAAGTGACTCCTGCTTCTATTACAGCCAAAGCACCGATACTCACTGTGGGCGCGATGTGCACATCAACAGCGACTTGGGCGCTAGAGTCTACTCCCGCCTGGGTGATTCTAGCGCCATGCAATGCGGAGGCCACTTTCGCGTAGCCTAAATAGGGATCATCTGTTACCAGAGCACCGGTCGGGCAAAGATCCAGATCACGCGATTGCAAAATCACGGCGCTAGCCGTTGTATGCAGCAAAAACGTACGGAATTTTCTATCCAGGAAAAACGTGATGTCCCCGGTCTTAGCCGATGCAAGCGAGGCAAATTGATGTATTAGCGTACCGGGATCCCCATGGAGGGATGCACCGATCGTCTCGGCCAACTCCCCAAGGCTAATCGCCATGTCGCCGTTACTTTTCGGTCCCGCCAATCCGAACGTCGGCACCCAGATGTTCAGCCGGACTATCGTGTGGGCGCATCCGCTCCACTATGGGCCGGTTGCGGCCGTATAGTCATTCTTTAGACGTTCGATCACCTTCGGCGTCAGGTCCACTCTATCGCTTGCATAAATCACACCCTCGCCAACGATGAGATCGTAAGCGTCCTCTTTTGCAACTTTTTGGATCGCTACAACAATTTCGCGCTGTATCTTTCCAAACTCTTCGTTTCGACGAAAATTCACGTCTTCACGAAACTCCTCCTGATCGCGTTTTTGCTCGCGCTTCCTAGTAACGATATCGCGCTCGGTTCGAGAACGTTCACTCTCGCTCATGATCGCGCCGTCTTTGGCCAATCTATCCTCTAAATTCTTGATGGTCTTTTGCGCCGCCACGAGTTCTCGATCGCGTGTTGCAAATTCCCTTTCCAACAGTTTGCGAGCACGCTCCGCCTGCGGCGCAGCTTCGAGAACGCGTAACACGTTGACCACTCCGATACGATAATCCTCTGCAATCGCCGGAATACTAGCTACTGCCAGTACCAGTGCGCTCAGTGCACAAAAAACAGTGTTTGAAATCTTCAATGATCTGCTCCAAGCCATAGATAAATCAACGTTTTTCTATCTGCCCGCATACTACCGTATTAGACGTTAGATTGCATCAGCTGCCGAGCGATGTCTGTTACCTCACCGCGGCGTCCGGAAGAGTTTGCGCAATCAACTAAAAGGAGGTTCCGAAAGTAAACTGAAAAGCCTGCGTTTCGTCCTGGGGCTGATCACGCAACGGGGATGCGATACTCACCGAGAGGATACCAAACGGTGACATCCAGACACCAGAAATGCCGGTGGAGGCACGCAGATCACGCGTGGTGAGGCTATCGTCTTCCGTATAAACGTTCCCTATGTCGAAAAATCCAGTAAGTCGTACGGAATTACTGAACTGCGGCAAAAATGGTAACGGCAAAATTAGCTCCGCATTACCAACGACCAGAAGATTTCCGCCGGTCGCTCTACGAAACTCGTCCTTAGGACCTAGATGGTTCTCCTTATACCCGCGCACCGAACGTGGTCCGCCAGCAAAAAAGTTCTCGAAAAACGGCAATTCCTTAGTCTTTCCAAAACCATCACCCCAGCCCATTCGACCCTTCAGTAGAAAAGTGAAATTGCGAGATATGGGGAAAAACCAACGTGTATCGTAGTCAAGTTTGTAGTAATTAAGATCCCCGCCCGGCGAAGCTAACTGCGCGCTAATCCTATTGAGTGTGTCACGTTTCTGATACAGCGCACTATTGCGCGTGTCGTAGGCGAAACCTGCGGACAACCTTACGACATCGAACCTGTCACCTTCACGTTCGATGAAATCGAGAGTGGTGCTCGAACCAAAACGCGAAAAGGTGTCGAGCTTCGTTCTCTCATAGCTCACACCCGCGCTGAGAAAATTATACTCAGAGACGGGGATACCGAGATTAACGCCGAGACTCATGCTCGACGAATTGTAGCGGGTGATGTTCGCGTTGCCGCTGCCGTAATCGGTTTCTTGAAACGAAACGCGAAAACCCCGACTTATTCCGTGGATCGTCCAATAAGGATCGGTATATCCGAGCACGAACTGCCGATTGATAGAGCTGTTATTAAACGCGAATTCGAGACGCGTGCCGGATCCAAGGAAATTATCCTGCGCCACGCTAGTATTGAAAATAAGACCTTGGTTCTGCGAATACCCCAAACCGAGTAACAGGTTACCCGAAGGGCGTTCATCCACAGTGTAGTTTACGTCGACTTGATCGGTGGTGCCCGAAACAGCCGGGGTTTCGACATTGACCTCAGCGAAATATCCGAGTCGATTAAGTCGCGTTTTCGACCGTTCGACTTGGACGGTAGAAATCCATGATCCCTCCATCTGGCGCAGTTCACGACGAAGCACTTCGTCGCGAGTCTTCGCATTACCGAAAAAATTGATTCGTCTGACATATACCCGATTACCGGGATCGATGAAGTACGTCAACACCACCGTACGCTCTTCTTCATTTACATCTGGTATGGCGTTGACATTGGCAAACGAATAGCCATCGATGCCTAGACGATCCGTAATCCGCGTGCTGCTCTCGGTCACGAGCTTCCGAGAAAACACCATGCCGGCACGGGTAAACACAGCCCCGAATAAGTCTTCCTGCGGCACAATGAGTTCGCCGGCAAGCTTCACTTCGGCAATCGTAAATTTCTCACCTTCAGTGATATTGAGCGTTATGTAGACTTCAGTCTTATCTGGTGTAATCGACACCTGTGTCGACTCAACTCTAAAGTTGATGTACCCGGTGTCAAGATAGAAAGAACGCAAAGTTTCCAGGTCGCCCGACAATTTCTGCCGAGAATACTGATCTTTTTTGGAAAAGAAGCCGATGAGGCTTCTTGGTCCGAGCTCAAATTGTTTTATGAGTGTGTCATCATCATAAGCATTGTTGCCCACAATGTTGATCGAGCGGATACGAGCTGCGTCACCCTCGGTAATGTTCAATTCGATCGACACGCGGTTACCGGGAAGCCGGGTCACAGTGGACTCTAGCTTCATACCGTATTTACCTTGAGCGTAATACTGGCGCTTGAGTTCCTGCTTCACTTTGTCGAGTTTCGACTCGTCGAATACTTCCGCAACTGCAAAGTCGATTTGGGCGAGCCCCTCCAACAGATCGTCGGTTTTAATCGCCTTGTTACCGACCAGATTGATCTCGGAGATCGATTCCCTTTCTACTACCGTGATTACCAGTATGTTGCCGGAACGCTGCAACTGGATATCGTTGAAGAACCCGGTTTGGAAAAGAGAACGCACCGCGTCGCTAGAGCGGTCGTCATCAAATGTGTCGCCAATCTTCAGCGGCAGATAATTAAAGACCGTGCCGGGCGCAATCCGATTCAGCCCTTCGACACGTATATCCTCAACTACGAATGGATCGACGGCAAAGGCTACCGAGCATGGCAGAAAGAGAACGATAAAAAACCGCGCGATGCCGTGCGCGATGCGTTTAAAAATACCCAGCATTTTTCACTTTCGTCGCCCGTTGCTTAGCCTTTACAAGGGTAAAATGCGCATCAGGTCATTATAAAATGCTAGCCCCATGAGTCCTAGCAGTAACACCAACCCCACTTGCTGCCCCATCGCTTGTACGTTTTCCGACACAGGCCGGTGTGTCACCAACTCTATAAGGTAATACATTAAGTGCCCCCCATCCAGTAGTGGAATTGGAAGGAGATTTAGCACCCCGAGACTTATGCTTACAATCGACATGAATGACAAAAACGCGATTGCACCGATACTCGCTGTTTGGCCCGCAAATTGGGCAATGCTTATGGGTCCGCTAAGATTTTTAACCGATGCTTCGCCGATCAGCATTTTGCCTAGCAGCCGCAATGTCAGAATTGATACATCCCAAGTCTTATGCACTGCCATACCGACCGCCGTGAACGGTCCATAACGTTCTACACCCTCTGGGAACAGCCCCTCCGGTGCTACCGATTTAGCCCCAATCTGTCCGATGTACGTATGCTGATCGCGCTTTACCCGAGCCGGCGTTATATCGAGTTTTATCCTCGCGCCACCCCGGTCAACTGTCACCTCAAAGCGCTGTTCGGGGCGAGCCTGCACGAACGCCACCCACTGCTCCCATGTTCCGATCGGCTCGCCCCCAGCTCTTAGTACGCGATCTCCGGGCACAAAACCGGCCCGCTCCGCCGCACTACCAGATAGTATTTCACTGATCACGGCAGGACGGGTCGGTCGCCATGGCAAGAACCCAATCTTGCGAAACAAACTCCCGTCGGTAACCGCATCAACATGAACGCTGCGCAGATCAAGTACAACCGTTCGCTTTTCCATACTACTATCTTCGACTGTGAACCTGATGCTACCCCCTTCCAACACTTTCGGAATAGTTGCGTGAATAACAGGTTCCCAAGTAGCGGTAGCACGATCATCAACGGCCAAGATAACCTGCCCATTCGCCAATCCTGCTCGCGCCGCTATGCTACCGGGCTTGACTTCGCCGACAATCGGACTCGGGCCTGCAATACCAATTACATACATCAGCCAATAGGCTGCTACAGCGAACATAAAGTTCGCCACCGGTCCTGCCACGACGATGGCAATTCGTGTCCAGACACCCTGACGGTTAAAAGCTTGTGGAAGTTCGTGTTCGGCGACAGGCCCTTCCCGTTCGTCAAGCATCTTGACGTAACCGCCTAGCGGGATGGCGGCAAGCACAAACTCGGTCTCGTCCTCTTTGCCGACAACCCTTTCACCCGCGGCACTGATACGTTTCCTGGTTCCCATCGACGAGCGCCAGCGCAGCAACGGCCGGCCAAATCCGACTGAGAAACGTAGGCACTTGACGCCGAGCCGTTTCGCCACCCAAAAATTACCAAATTCATGGATTTTGATCAAGATCCCCAGCACCGCTATAAAGG
>CAZBOQ010000262.1:0-4321 GCA_964493555.1 uncultured Gammaproteobacteria bacterium
AACAATTTTTTGGTTCCCCTCCTTCTGTAATCACTGTCCCCGCCATTATTTTTTTCTTCGGCTACCTCACCGGGGGCTCCGAAGCCAGCTGACATGCGCGCCGCGCGTACGCCGCCCGAGCCCGCGCCTATCACAAACAAGTCGTAGTCGTAATCTGCCACTATCTTCCTCCGGTTTCCCACAATGCTCGAATTAAGAGAGCGCCTTTTACCTCTCCAACAGTACCGCTGCTGCTGTTGCGCCCGCGCCGCAAATGCTGATCAATCCGCGCCGTGCACCCCGGCGTTTCATTTCGTACGCTAAGGTGGTCGCGATACGGATCCCAGTGGCGGCGAATGGATGGCCCACAGCGATGGAGCTGCCGAGCGGGTTGAGTTGTTCGGGATCTACTTTACCGATCGCTTGTTCCTTCCATCCATCGGCCCAGGCCTTGAGATTGCAGGTCACCTGAGCGCCAAACGCTTCGTGTATTTCGACAATGTCAATTTCCGATAATGTGAGTCCGGCCCGTGCGAGTAGCCGGGGCACAGCCAAGGCTGGAGCCATAAGTAGTCCGTCGCGCGGATCGATGGCCGCAAACTCGATGTCGGTGATAAAAGCCAGGACCTCTTGACCGTCCTGTTCAGCACGCTTGTTAGACATCAACAGGATTGCTGCGGCGCCGTCCGTAAGTGGGCTGGAATTACCCGCGGTGATGCTTCCGTTTCGACTTTTATCGAAAACCGTCCGCAATCCAGCGAGTTTCATAAGGTTAGTGTCTGGCCTGATTAACGGGTCGCGGTCCAAGCCCTCGAGAGGAGTGATTTCTTCTGTCAGGCGACCATCTTCGGTTGCTGCATGGGCACGTTTATGACTTTGATAGGCGATCGCGTCTTGTTCGCTGCGTGAGATGTTCCATTGCTTTGCCATCAATTCACAGTGCTGACCCATTGATAAACCAGTCGACGGTTCGGTTATCTCGGGCGTAGCGGGGAGTAGATCGCGTGGACGAAGTCTAATCAGGTTGGAGATTTTTACGCCTAACGCGCGAGTAGCGGCCATCTCTAGGAACAACCGGCTAGCTCGTGGGTTGAACAACAACGCGGGGTTCGACATTGATTCCACGCCGCCAGCGATACCGACTTCGATCCGCTCGGCGTTGATAGAATTGGCGATTGTAGCGAGCGCTGAACAACCGGTGATGCAATTGTTGCTCAAAGTCAGTGCGTTCACGGATGTGGGTAGATTGCTTTCGAATACAATTTCGCGTGCTAGATGGGGTATGCGTGGATCGAGTACCACGTTCCCATACGCTAGTTCTTGTATTACGGCGGGGTCGGCGTAGTGTCTACTTAGCAAACCGTTGACTGCATGCACGGCTAGTTCCAGCGCAGTGCGAGAACGGAATTCGGTTTGTGCCTTCACGAAGGGTGTGCGTACCCCGCCGATAATTGCTACGCGCATGACCAAGTCGGCTCAGATCAACTGCTATGGTGTCCGAACGCGACGAGCAGCCATACCAGGATGGCCAAGCTGAGGCTGATCAGGACGGCTGCGGAACCCATATCTTTGGCGCGACCGGACAGTTCGTGGCGTTCCAGACCGATGCGATCGACGGTTGCTTCAATAGCTGAATTTAGCAATTCCACGATCAACACAAAAACTACTGAGCTCAACAACAAGGCGTATTCCAAGGGACTATCGCCGAGCAGAAACGCGAGCGGCACAGCGGCGGCAACAACGATAACCTCTTGGCGGAACGCATCCTCATTTTGCCAACTAGCCGTCAAGCCTGCCCATGAGGCGTTATAGGCGTTAACCAAACGGGGAATCCCGGTACCTCCTAGCTTCTTCATCGCAGCATTTTCTCCAGATTTGATGTTAAGTATAGGAGCAATTACAAATCAACTGCTTATGGTTAATAACAAATGTGGAATATGTGTCATTCTGCTCAGTTTGAGTCAGGTTCGGTGGCAGATATCGTCGGACCACTCGCCCCGGAAGTCTGGTGGCAGATTACCCGCTTTGTCGAGTTGCGGACACGGTAAGCCCCGAGCGTCGCAATACGCAGCGATTTTTGGGTGCGCCCAAGCTAATAGTGTTCGCCGGTAGGTTTCCGCGTCAAGACGCGGTTTGTCATACATGCCCGCCGCCAGTCGCTGGCGTTGAGCTTCGAACAATATTACCGCTGCTGCCACGGAAACATTTAATGATCCGGTCATTCCTTGAGTGGGGATGGTGATACGGTGATCCGCGCCAGCCACGGCCGGTGTCGACAGGCCCTTACGTTCACCCCCAAAAACCAAGGCTATTTTCTTCGTATAGTCCACTGAGCGAAACTCCGCAGCATCCGTATCGGCCTGCGCTGCGATGATGCTGAAGCCGGTCGTTCGGAGTCTCTCATAGGCGACCGCTATCGAGGAGTGCGTGGTGACCGGGACCCAGCGGCGATTGCCACCGGCGGTTTTTTGGGCGAGCCTGACTTGCCGTTCGGTCGACGTGGCATGCACTTCGAATACGCCTACGGCATCGCAGCTACGCACCACCGCGGAAAGATTATGCGGTTTGTGTACGCCTTCCATCACAACCGTAAGGTCAGGTTGGCGGAGGTTCAGTGTGCCGACGAGTTTGCGAAATCGCGAAGGTGTCCCTGCCTGTGTCTGCTGGCGTCGCGAAGTGGTGAATGTGGCCTAATCACGGTCATTAACGATACAGCTGGCAGTACGGGTGGCGGTGCTCATCTGTTACCCCTCGTGCGGCATGTTGATTTAGCGGATACATTTTATCTCGGTTCGCTCTCGCGGCACATTGTGGATTAGCCTTGATCTGGCCGCAAGCAGCTTCCAGCCATCAGCCTCGGTCACAGCAGGAAGTTCTCGTGGTTGTTAGAAACGCCTATTTCAAGATCTCGAAATACACCAGAAGCGTCCGCTGGATGGCGTTGTGGCCGTCGTCACTAACTATGAAATATTTATTATCCCGGTGGTGGGCGATGCCTTCGAAATTCTGTACGTTCCAGGTCGAACCTTCGTTACTCAGCGTCCAGATTTCGTCGACTTTGCGAAGTGGCACATTGTGATTGAGGTCAATGCGACGGATCGCCCAAATCACCGGCTTGAAGAGCGAAGAGTAACGGCGTTCCAGTATCAGTATATTGCCGGACGGCGTGGTTTCCATCCCGACGACAGAGCTGTATCGCGGATCTATGGGGCGAAAAAACCATGGCGCCTGGCCAGTAGAATAAACACTCAGCAGCGATTGATCATCTTGGCGCAGTGGTCGCTGAGGCGCCATCAGAAGTTTGTGATTCTGGTCTAGAGTGATGCCTTCCAACGCGTCGTTCTCTCCGGCATAGTTGGCTATGTCGGTCAACCTGGTTGGAATGTCTTCGTCACCTATCAGCTTACCGTCAGGATGGTAGCGGAGCACTCGTGGATTGATCTCAAATGAGATCAACAATTCCGTATCACCATCGATTTGATTGTCGCCGTTCCGGATAGCCAAACCCTCGGAGTCCGCATGGTTGTCGGTCAGGCTGTCGCCACCGTGCGTGAGTAGGGGATAAGCGGCAACCATGTCGACGTTAGTTAGGACACTATGTTCAAAGCGAGGGCGAAAATGACAGAGAAACCCGCCATCAGAAACCGCATAGAGCAAATTCGCATCCGCATCCCAGGCAAGCCCGGACAGTTCACGCGCATTTAACTCGTTAATCTTTTTGTGATCCAGCTGTACAGTTCCGAGAAGCCGCACCCCCATTACATGATCGCCAATCCGGTATTTATTCGATATCTCAACGGGTTTGCTGATCTGTACGGCCGTTACAGGACCGGGAGCGCCGAACAGTACTGCGATCACGGTGACAATCGTTAGTTGTAAAGCCGAAACCGTATGGGCTTTACTTTGACGATACATGTCTGAAATGATGTTGGTTTGGTTGGTGAGCATTTCCGCAACATTATGCCGTTGGACCGGCCAGTATGAAATGATTGCCGTCGAACGTATATTCATCGGAATAGGGGCACTACTCGCCTTTGTCGCAGTTGGCTTGGGAGCGTTTGGTGCGCATGCCTTGGCTGCTAGTTTTGACCAGCACTCAGTCCGCATCTATGAGACCGGCGTGCAATACCAGTTGGTACACGCATTGGGTCTAATCATTGTCGGTGTAACTATGCGCGATCGACCAAGCGCGTCAGCACTTAGGTTTAGCGGCTGGGCAATGTTGAGCGGGATTATGCTGTTCTCGGGTAGCCTCTACATGCTTGTGCTGTTCGACATGTCGGGAGCCGGTATGGTTGCGCCGTTTGGCGGTGGAATGTTGCTAATTTCGTGGCTGTGCCTG
>CAZBOQ010000263.1:0-9520 GCA_964493555.1 uncultured Gammaproteobacteria bacterium
ACAGGGCTCACCGGCACGTGCGAACAAAAGCCGCAGGTAGTCGTAAATTTCGGTGATAGTTCCCACCGTCGAACGTGGGTTATGTGAGGTGGACTTTTGCTCGATGGAGATTGCCGGCGACAGCCCTTCGATGTGGTCGACGTCCGGATTTTCCATCATCGATAGGAACTGACGTGCATAGGTCGACAAGGATTCTACGTAGCGGCGTTGGCCCTCGGCGTAGAGGGTATCGAAAGCGAGCGACGACTTACCGGACCCGGATAGACCAGTGACGACGATCAGCTTGTCTCGCGGAAGATCGAGATCGATACCGCGAAGATTGTGAGTCCGTGCACCACGGATCCGGATCGTGTCCATTACTTGACGCCAGCATTGCTGACGATAACCCTCGAAAAACGCAACCTGTTACTATAAGCATTTTTCACCTATCGACGCAAAGCTAAGTGCAATCATTGGAGACATCGCGCATGACGCGCGCAGAGCGGCACACAACCGTTCGGCTCGCTTGCGTTTTCGCGCTGCGGATGCTCGGCCTTTTCATCATTCTCCCGGTCTTTACGCTGCACGCATCGGACCTTGACGCAGCAACACCGACACTGGTGGGCATGGCGCTCGGTGCCTATGGGCTTACCCAGGCCGTTTGCCAAATCCCAGCTGGCAGATTGTCTGATCGGATCGGTCGAAAACCCGTGATCATCGGCGGTTTGCTGCTATTTGCGTTAGGTAGCGCGGTTGCAGCGCTATCGAGTTCCATCTACGGCGTACTGCTTGGCCGCCTGTTGCAGGGAATGGGCGCAATCGCAAGCGCCCTGATGGCCCTCGCCAGCGATCACGTGCGCGAAGAACACCGGACGAAATCTATGGCGGTGTTTGGCGTCAGTATCGGTGTAGCCTTCGGCCTCAGCATGGTCGCCGGACCAATCCTCTATGCCGAACTTCGACTGGCCGGCATGTTCTGGTTTGCCGGCTGCCTTGCGCTGGCTGCGATAGTCATCATTACGTCCCAAGATGCGCCTGCCGCACCGACACAGGCTAGGGCGGCCCAGGCAACTACTGCTCGTGTCGGTCAAATGCTAGCCGAAAACCGCTTGTTCTGTTTGCATTCCGGAATTTTCTGTCTTCATTTTGTGTTGATGTCAAACTTTGTCGCGGTGCCGGTGCTGTTGCAGCTCAGCCTCCCAGTCGCCGAGCACTGGTATGTGTATCTACCGGCCTTCGCCCTTTCGGTACTAGCGATGGCTCCAGTGGTACGCAACCGTGAGGTAAACGTTCGCCGACGCCTGGGCGGCTCGGCGGCGTTACTGGTCATTACCGAATTCGCCTTAGCGGGTAATGGCGGCTCGCCATGGGCAGTTGGCCTACTGCTAGCGGTATTTTTCAGTTGCTTCAATGTTCTTGAAGCTACGCTGCCATCACTAGTTTCCCGCTACGCCCCACACAACGCACGCGGCACAGCACTTGGCATTTTTTCTACCGCACAGTTTCTCGGTACTTTCTGTGGTGGTCTGACCGGCGGTTGGTTGGCTGGGACGATGGGCCTATCAGCAATATTCATCTGCAACGCAACAGTGGCGGGACTATGGGCCCTAGCCGTAACACAAATGCCAGGCGAACAGTCATCAAAGTGAAGAGCTTTTTCACACTGCTCCACATCTTGCTGTTTTTGCTGTTGATTCCTTTTGAGCCGAGAGAAGCATCCCGCGACGGTGATGACTGGCGCGTAACGAGGGAGTAGAGTTAGCTGAGTCGTCGTTAAACAGTATCCAGTAACATCACTCAAGGAGAACCCATATGGCAAGAGGGATAAACAAAGTCATTCTCATAGGGAATTTGGGAAACGATCCAGACATTCGCTATACCGCGAGTGGCAGCGCTGTGGCCAATATCAGTCTAGCGACTGCGGAAAGCTGGCGTGACAAAGCGACAGGGGAACAGCAGGAACGAACCGAGTGGCACAAAATCGTGTTCTTCGGTCGCCTTGCAGAAATAGTCGGAGAATATTTAAAGAAAGGATCCCAGATCTACATCGAAGGCCGGCTGCAAACACGTAAGTGGGAGGACAAAGAGGGCAAAGATCGGTGGACTACCGAAATCGTCGCCAACGAAATGCAGATGTTGGGACGTCGCGGTGACAGTAGCCCAAGTTTCGATCAGTCAGAACCAGCCCGACCTGCAACCGCGAAAGCTGGCGGCGTCGCAGAGACCGCCGACACGGCTGATTTCGACGACGATATTCCGTTCTAGCAACCCATTTGGAACCATCACAAAGCGGGTGAGCCGGATCCGATCTCGTCTGTTCTTTAGTTAAGAATTCTCGGTGCCACTAAGCCCATCGGCGTCGAGGACCAGCCTCAGAATGGTAAAGACGTGCTACGAGCTTAGCTCGACCTCCGATTTCCGAAGTTCTTCGACAAACTCCTTAGGGACACTTATGAAAGCGCTTGGCGTTTCCAAGTCTCCCCGGCGGCCCTAACCTCCCACAATACCGCGTCAAAAACCGTGACCTGTGGAACGAAAAATTCGGCACCACACGAGCGCAGCTCTAACGTAACAAAAGCTCATGATTGTGTAGTCCATCGATAGGACGGCAGACGACCCACAGGTTATAAAAAACTTCCAATACCCCGAGTATGTATTGACACATTGCAAACGACAGATCCGGATCTAACTGAGCATCGACCAGTTGATCGACAGTCCGCAGCACCGTATTGACATCGACACGGCCGGTGCGTAGGCGCACTGGATCCGTTCACGATCGTCTGAACTAAGCGCGATCACTACCCTGAGCCGCGGTTTCGGCTCGATGAGGCTACTGCGCTCGACGTCCGAGGCCATTTGACCCGATCGCGCGGCGATACGTGCCACTGACTGTTATCGAACGACTCGGCGGGTGTTTTCCGTAATAACCCGGTGAGCGTTTGCATCAAGTACGGTATAGTTCCTGCTGATCAGCGGTTCCTCGCTGCGCAAACTCCCCTTCGACGTACCATGTCCGAGCATGACCGTAAAACGATTCGAAACGACCTCGATAATAGCCTTGGTCGGTCATTTCTCCTCGCAAGCTACTGACGTATACAGTCGTTCGAATCGCGATCAGAAAAGCAAGTTGGCGAATATCGACTCTCCGCCGTTGGTGATGGTTATCGTCCACACCTTCACCACAACCACGCTCAAAAAACTGCGCCAACTCTGCTCGTCATTCTGCTATTGGCGGTACGCGCGCAACACCGTTAGAAAGTAAGGACCCGACCTCGCCATTCGACACCCACGGCACCCTACCCACCCGCCTGTCGGGTAGACTGTCAGTTGAGCACTCTAGTTCAGGGAGTCCAGTTTGCCCATCATTACGGAAGTCGATCTACTCAAACACCGGCGTACTAAGATCATCGCTACCCTTGGTCCTGCGTCGGACCAACCGGAGATAATACACGCGCTTATAAACGCAGGTATGAATGTCGTGCGACTCAATATGTCGCATGGAGATCACACCAGTCATGCAGCCACTTTTACAAGAGTTCGAGAGGCCGCCAAAGCATTAAAACAGCCGATCGCGATCTTGGCGGATCTTTGCGGCCCCAAAATCCGCACAGGCACATTTGAACATGACCAGATGGAGTTAGCGACCGGCAGCAAGGTCATTGTCACTACGCGAGACATCATCGGCTCACCCGGGATCATCCCTTCACAATACGATGCGCTTGCCGCAGACGTGCAGCCTGGCACTTCCATTTTGCTTGACGACGGAAGATTAAAACTTCAGGTAATAAGTGTCGCAGGCACGGAGATTATCTGTAGCGTCGTCGATGGTGGCACGCTGAAAAATCACACAGGAATCAATCTTCCTGGCGCCGATCTCTCAGCACCCTCACTGACCACCAAAGACCGCGAAGACGTGGAATTTGCACTAAAGTTAGGCGTCGACTTTCTGGCCCTATCCTTCGTGCGGCGTGCGAGTGACATCGAGGAGCTTCGAGCACTCGTCGAACACGCGACACGGAGCCCAGCACTGATCGCAAAGATCGAAAAGTCGGAAGCACTGGAACACGCCAGCGACATCATCGCCGCCACCGACGCAATTATGGTTGCACGTGGCGATCTCGGCGTTGAGTTAAACCCCGAACAAGTGCCTTTGGCACAAAGACAACTCATCGACATGTCGCGCGCCGCGAATAAGCCGGTCATTGTCGCCACCCAGATGCTCGAGTCCATGATCGAAAATCCGCGCCCTACCCGTGCCGAGGTTACCGATGTTTCCGCTGCGGTGTCGATGGGCGCCGACGCAATTATGTTGTCAGGAGAGACCGCGGTGGGCGAGTATCCCATCCAGGCTGTCACCATGATGGACCGGATCGCACGCCAGTCGGAAAGCTATTTCTTGCAACACAGCAGCTCTACCAGCAGGCGCATCCGTGGCGCGCCCGGCTCCCCGGTTCCGTTTGGTGACGCAATCGCGGACGCTGCCGCGCAACTCGTTTACGATCTGCAGGCACGCGCCGTGCTGGTAATTTCGCACACCGGCATGTCAGCCGTTACGGTCAGCGCGGCCCGGCCACCAGCGCCTGTGGTTGGAATAACTGACAATGCGGATACGTGCCGTCGCATGAACCTCATGTGGGGTTTGATACCAGTAGTCGCTGACGATGTCCGCCACGCCAACGCTAATCAGATCGCACGACGTACAGCCCGTGACTTAGGCCTCGCGGCTGACGGCCAACGTCTCCTACTCGTGCGCGGATTCTCGAGCGCTCCGCAATACAACACACCATCGATTACGATTTTGAACACGTAGCCCAACAGGCGGTGCAGTGGTTGTTACGAGCAGCAGCAATGAGAGCGGCCTGAAGGCCACAAACGGCAGACCCGCGATTATTCCTCGAATAAAGTCTACTCCTACAAGCTTCGCTTTCAGTCCTCAGGCTCGGTCGGTTTGAACGCAGCCATCAACTGTTTCTGCGTCTTGATGGGTACAGGATTGTAGTGGGCAAACTCGATGCTGTAGCTGCCAGCGCCACCGGTAATCGACTTCAACTGTGACTGATAACCCTCCAATTCGCTCAAAGGCACCAAACCCGTAACCGCAGTCATCCCGTTCGGAAGCACGGTCGAATCGGCTATCCGTCCGCGACGCCCGGAAAGATCACCGGTGATATCTCCCATATTATGGCTGGGTACGACCACCTCGATGTTTACAATCGGCTCGAGCACAGCAGGTTTCGCTTTATGTACGGCATCGAAGAACGCTTTTTTGCCTGCGGTTATAAACGCAACTTCTTTGGAGTCGACCGCATGAAACTTACCGTCATACAGTGAGACGCGAACATCCTGCATCTCATAGCCGGCGACGACACCGCTTTCCAACGCTTGGCGAATGCCTTTTTCAACTGCGGGTATGAACTGTCGGGGAATCACACCGCCGACGATATAGTCAACGAATTCAAAACCTCCGCCTCGCGACAGGGGCTCTATCTTGATGAACACTTCACCAAACTGTCCGGCGCCGCCAGTCTGCTTTTTGTGACGATGATGTCCTTCTGCCGCTATGGTGATTGATTCTTTATAGGCGATACGCGGTGGTCGCGTATCCACTTCGACGTGAAAACGTTCCTTCAAATCCTCCAACAGCATCCGCAAATGTAGATCACCCAACCCACGGATCACAGTTTCATTGAGCGCATGATTTTGCTCAATTACAACACTGGGATCTTCCGCCTCGAGCTTTCTGAGCGCATCCGAGATCTTCTGTTCGTCACCGCGCGTTTTTGCCTCTATGGCGAGCCCCTGCATGGGGGCAGGGAAATTAACCGGGCGCATACGAATTGTGTCGTCGTCGTGAGAGTCGTGCAGCACGGCATCGAAATGAATTTCCTCGATTTTCGCAACCGCACAGATGTCGCCTGGGATCCCCGCATCGATCTCGCTGGTATCTTTGCCTTGCAGTTTTAGCAGATGGGCGACTTTGAACGGTTTGCGCGCATCGCCGACGAAAAGCTGGCTATCCTTTGTCACCGTACCTTGATGAATACGAAATATTCCCAAGCGGCCGACGAAAGGGTCTATCCCGACTTTGAAAACATGCGCCAAGGCGTGCTTTTGCGGATCCGGTGTCAGCTTAATTTCCTCCGTTGCCTCGCCCTTGCCATTGAGAAACACCGGTGGATTGCCCTCGTTCGGCGTCGGCATCAGCTTGGCAAAAATATCGAGCAACTCGGATATACCCACCCCGGACGTGGCCGACACAAAACATATCGGGATCAAGTGATTCTCACGTAAAGCCTTCTCCAACGGAGCGTGAAGTTGATCGGCGGTAAGATCCTCGCCCTGCTCCAGATACAACTCCATCAATTCTTCATCAACCTCGACGATCTGATCAACCAGTTCAGTGCGAGCGGTCGCGACAGTGGAGAAATCAGTGGTCACTCCATTCGGATTAAAAAAACAGTCAGCGACCCGGCTGGAATTGTCGGCCGGCAAGTTTATGGGTAAACATTCTCGCCCGAACGTCTCTCTTATGTCCTCCATAAGTTGCTCGAGATTTACACCGTCGGCGTCGATCTGATTTACGATAATGATTCTATCTAGGCCGAATTCCTTAGCCGAGTCCATCATGCGACGCGTTATCATCTCGACCCCGTTGGTCGCGTTTATGACGATCGCCGCCGTCTCCACCGCTGGAAGCACAGACAATGAACGGCCGAGAAAGTCCGGCGAGCCGGGTGTATCGAGGAGATTGATATGACTGCCGGCGTGGTTCAGATTAGCGAGCGACGTCGTCAACGAATGCTTATGGACTTTCTCCTGAGGGTCAAAATCGCAGACTGTAGTGCCTCGCTCGATGGAACCCATCGCACCAATCGCGCCAGCCTGAAATAATAATGCGTCGACTAAACTGGTCTTGCCTGCACCGCCGTGGCCGACCAGCGCAATATTCCGTATATCCTGGGTACTGTAGTTGGGCATTCGTCCTCCCCCCATGGCATCGGGATGTTGTTGGATGCCGCCGCATAGACCGGCGAACCATTAGGAGTATAAGAAGCGGACGTATCTGTGCAAGCCCAAAGAGATGGCTAGGCAGGTTAACTGTAGGTCCAGACGCGGCAGAAATAAAAAAGGGGCTGACTAGCAGCCCCAAGCGCTGGTGACAGACAACGAAATAGAGGTTGGTCTGTTCCCCTAAAATCCCCAAGTTACTTTCAGAACAACAATCATCCAGCGCTTTTATAATTTGGCCCGTAGGCTTGACGGTTAAGATATCATACTAATGTAGTATGTCAAATATACATCATAAATATTTGTTTTTATTATTCTTATAAAAATATAAATGGTTTTGATGGAGAGTAGATCGAGACCACGCACTCGTAGGATCGACGTTAAGTCATTAAATTATCGGAACTTCGAGACAAAACTTGGGCTGTTAAGCAGACACTCGTCGCAGCCAATAAGTGCAGTGGCTAGTCGGAAAGATGCGGACGCGCCAAGTACTCGTGCGAACGCATTTCGTTCAGCCGGCTGACCGTTCTCAAAAACGGTTTGGCAAGACGTTTGCCAGTATACAGCCATTGCGGCTCCCGCTCGGCAGAAATAATGAGTTTAACGTTGCGATCATAGAATTCATCTATCAAGGTGATGAAGCGCCGGACCTCATCGTCACGGCTTGCGTCCATGCTGGGAACACCCTCCAGCAATACAGTTTGGTAACAGCGCCCCAACTCAATGTAATCACCAGGTCCACGCGGGCCACCGCAAAGCTCAGCAAACCGAAACCACACCACCCCATCAGCCAGTCGAACTGCTTGGATAATACGTCCCTCGACGTCGACACCAACGTCAACCTCGCCGGCGTCGGGTGAGACCTGGCCAAAGGTACGTTCCAAATTTACCAATGCTCCAGCATCAAGCGGGCTGTGGTAGATCTCAGCGCGCTCTAAAACGCGCAGTCGGTAATCGGTACCCCCATCTACGTTGAGCACGACGGTTTTTTCTTTAAGTAAATCAATAGCTGGCAAAAAGCGAGCGCGCTGCAAACCATCCCGATATAAGCTGTCGGGTTCTTCATTGGAAGTCGTAACCAGCGCTACATCACGTTCAAACAACGCATGTAACAGATTTCCCAGCAACATCGCATCGGTTATGTCGGCGATGTGAAATTCGTCCAGGCAAATCACACGCACCTCCTCGGAGAACCGGTTCGCTACCAGTTCCAGAGGATCCTTACGTTCCACTAGTATTTTCAATTCGGCGTGCACGTAACGCATGAAACGGTGAAAGTGCATACGCATTTTGTCTTCGAACGGCAGGCAGTCGTAAAAAGCATCGACTAGATAAGTCTTGCCACGACCAACCCCACCCCACAGGTAAATGCCACGGCATCGGTCTTTTTTATTGTCGATACCACATAGCCGCGCTAACCAACCCGTAGGTGTAGTATCGGAGGCGATCAACTCGCCGTAGAGGCGCTGCAACTCGGAAACGGCTGCCGCTTGAGCCGGGTCGGCGCTCAAACCTTCTTCGAGATCACGCTGATAGCGTTGTTGCGGTGTCATTTCAGATAGAATAAGAACCGCATCGAGTTTTTACCAGTCAATGACAGAACTCCGCCAAATTCACGTCTCCTTAGCACTCGCTCACGACTAGGTACCGCTCAGAATCACTACCGGCGACAAATCCGAATATCGATTCAGGATCACGCGAGACTAACTAAAACTGCTGTGGCTGGTCCAATGGTGTAGCGACAAACTAGCCCGTTTGCCACATTAGCGCGGATCCATATCAACCGTGACAGTGATGACCGAGCGGTCTTGTGTATGCATCCAGGAAAGGGCGACGGCATTCAGCTTGCGCCGAACGACGGTCTGTTACATGCGCTCGCCAATCTCGTTACGAGGGCAGTAACCCAAGTCTATTGGTATGTGGACTTTACTGCCAAAGCAGCCTGCTGGCCGGTGGAACCCGACGACAAGATAACAATCAATGGGGGCGATGACTTAGCTATATTGCGGTGCGTAATGCGCATCCCCGGCCACTCACGGTTGATGACTCCTTTGTTGGGCTTGGGTGTAGTATGGTTCGTGCTGGTCACGTCGATAACCCATACTGGGCCCAGGCAAGTCACTGACAAACTCGGGCCCGGGGTTACCAATAGGTCGTTCATGCGTAGGGGAACAGGTGACTTACGATCAACTTTACTGGTCTCCGAGTAAGACAGCTCGTTGAACTATCGTTACTCTCCCAAACACACGGGAATACGGGTAGTCGGTAAAGGATGTCTCGGGCAAATTATATTGCGAAAGTGTCGGGGTTTCGTAGCATCCGTCTGTACAGCCATGATAGTGAAGATTGATAACTGTCTTAGCCAGGTTCCGCAAAGCGACGACATTACCGTGGCAGTCCCTCAAGCAACCTATTGAAGGGCACCGGTGCACATCGTTCTGGCAGCTGGGATATTGTTAGCGATCGTTTTCGGTCCGCAAATGTGGGCGAAACATGTTCTACGCCGTTACAGTAAACTACAGGAACGCATCCC
>CAZBOQ010000264.1:0-6133 GCA_964493555.1 uncultured Gammaproteobacteria bacterium
AGAAAACCGGACAACCATACCACTAGCGGGGTCTTGCCGGTTCCGCCTACACTGATGTTGCCAACAATAATGACCGGCACGGCGGGTCTGTGAGTTGCCAGCAAACCGCTACGATAGGATTGCCGCCGGACCCCCCCTATCAGACCGTAAATCCAACTTAACGGGGCCAGCGCGAACGCCCCCGGATGTTTTCCGTACCACACCGCGTTAAGGCGCTCACCGATGTTTGCATGGGTCTTACTCGCCCAGCCATCCGCAAGCCGATGACCAGATTCGAACATTGCGCCTATTCCGTTTCTTCCTCGTCGATGCTGGTTGCAAAGGTTATGCGGACAAGCCCAAGTTGCCGCGAAGCGTCAAGAATTTTCACTACCGACTGATGCGTGGCATTAGCATCGGCACTAACAACGACCACTGGATCATCCATTACTTTCGCGATTTTGGAAATTTCATGCTTGATAGTGGGCACCTGCGCGTTCCCCAAAACTTGTTCGTTAACGTAGTAGCGGCCGTCGGCATCGACCGCGACTTCTACCTTTTCCGTTTCGTGTTCCACAACGTCTTCGCTGGCTTGCGGCAGGCTCAGATTTACCTGGGATTGACGGATGAAGGTCGTCGATACCATAAAAAATATCAACAGCAGAAATACGACGTCGATCAATGGTGTGATGTTGATCTCCAGTTCGTCTTCGTCCGGAGACTGCAGATTCACGAGGGCGCCCCTGGGTCCGCATCTTCGGCCTGCTGATGATCATGCACACGATTGCCGTGCAGTACCTCGACCATTTTAAGTGCTTCCTGCTCCATAGTAACGACCAACCCGTTCACTTTGCCGCGATAAAAACGAAAAAACATCAGCGTCGGGATCGCCACCGACAAGCCGGCTGCCGTGGTAATCAAAGCTTCCGAAATACCCCCCGCCAATACCGCCGCATCTCCTACTCCCTGGGTAGTGATCGCGGCAAAGACCTTGATCATACCGATTACGGTACCGAGTAAACCAAGGAGGGGCGTGATCGCCGCGATCGTTCCCAAGGTATTCAAATATCGAGCCATGTCATGCACAACGTGCCGCCCAACCTCTTCGATGCTTTCTTTCATCACTTCGCGACTTTGATTGAGGTTGACCAATCCCGCAGCCAATACCCGGCCGAGTGGCGAACTATTCCGCAGAATTTGGACACGTTTCGCGTCTAGCACATCTGCTTTGGCCCATTGCCGAACCTGGGTAACCAGGGTCTCCGGCGCAACACGCCGCCGTTGCAGCGACCAAGCCCGCTCGATCACGATTGCCATCGAAACTACAGAGCACAACAGTATGGGCGCCATCAGCCACCCACCAGCTTTGACGAACTCGAACATTCGTTTACCCGCGCGTCAACAATCGGAGCGTCGATTTTAGGATTGAGCGATGCATAAGATCCAGCACCACCGCCAATCCCTATGACGCCCAGGCATTCAGATGCCCGTTGCGCAACTCCAGAACCCGATCCATCCGTTCGGCAATGTTCAAATCGTGTGTGACTATGACGATGGTTGCACCGTCAGCATTATTCATTCCTAACATCATGTCGAGCACCGCAACGGCGTTACGCTGGTCGAGATTACCAGTAGGTTCATCCGCGAGCACACAGGCCGGCCGGCTGACCAATGCCCGGGCGACCGCGGCACGCTGGCGTTCGCCGCCAGAAAGTTCGCCCGGTTTGTGTGCGAGACGCTCGCCGAGACCAACTTCTTCGAGTAACACTCGGGCCCGTGCGCCGGCGTTTTCCACCGAGTTACCACCCACCAGCAGCGGCATTGCCACATTCTCCAGCGCGGTGAATTCCGCCAGCAAATGATGAAACTGATATATAAAACCGAGCGAGCGATTACGCAATTGTCCGCGAACTGCTTCAGAAAGCCGCGACATCTGCTCCCCCGCAATCTCCACTTCACCTTCGGTTGGCACATCCAGCCCACCTAACAAGTGTAAAAGCGTACTCTTGCCAGCGCCCGAAGTCCCGATGATCGCCACTCTCTCGCCCTTTACTACGGTCAAATCGATACCGCGCAACACTGGAACGTCCAGCTCCCCC
Source organism: uncultured Gammaproteobacteria bacterium (assembly GCA_964493555.1). Taxonomy (GTDB): domain Bacteria; phylum Pseudomonadota; class Gammaproteobacteria; order JADZEE01; family JADZEE01; genus CAZBOQ01. The sequence continues at coordinate 2,079 of CAZBOQ010000264.1, forward strand.
TCCTGAAAGGTTTTGACCAGACCGCGGCAAGCAACGATGGCTACCCCGTCACTCATAACGCAACGCTTCCGCAGGCTGAGTCCGTGCCGCTTGCCAAGCCGGGTACACCGTTGCAGCAACACATAGAAAGAATGCAACGACACTGATCCGAATGACTTCCGCCCAGCGCATGTCGGAAGGCAGATCACTTATGTAGTACACCGACGGTGGCAGGAAATCGTAATCGAGCTGCAACTCGATGAACTTCACGATCGCCTCGATGTTACTTGCCAGAGCCACCCCTCCGAGCATACCCAATATCACGCCGGCAACACCAATGACAGTGCCCTGCACAATGAAGATGGTCATGACATCACCTGGTGACATGCCGAGCGTACGAAGAATCGCAATTTCAGCCCGCTTATCGGTCACCACCATCACCAGTGTTGAGACGATGTTGAATGCAGCAACGGCAACGATTAGTGCCAGGATCACGAACATCACCATCTTTTCAGTCTTGAGCGCCCGGTAAAAATTCTGGTGATAGTAAGACCAGTCAAACGTTACTAGCCCGGACGGCAATTCTCCCGCGAGGGCGTTCGGTAGCAGCAGCGCCTTGTAGGGATCTTTGGTCTGCAGGCGCACACCAGTGACGGCAGTGTCGAGTTTGAATAGGCGCGCGGCTTCTTCCATATGCATCAAGGCTAATGCGGAATCATATTCATTCATTCCGATTTCGAATATTCCCGACACGGTAAAACGTTTGAGCCGTGGAATGATGCCAGCCGGGGAGGTAGACGGCTGCGGCGCAACAATAGTTATATTGTCTCCCACGGTAGCGTGTAGCGCAGCGGCCAACTCCTTACCGAGGATTACATTCCATTCCCCAGGCCTCAACGAATGAAGACTACCCACCAGCATTTTCTCACCTACCACCGAAACCTTTGACTCCTGGTCGGGTAAGACGCCACGAATGAAAGAACCGTTCACTGCCCCTCGATGCGTCAACATACCTTCAGCGCGGATGAAAGGCGCCGCACCGATGATGTCGTAGTGGCCTTCCAGTTGGTTAACGAGCTCGCTCCATTCAACCAGCTTGCCTCCCTGAGCCACCACAGTGGCGTGCGAAGTAACACCGAGAATGCGTTCACGCAGTTCCTTTTCGAAACCGTTCATCACTGACAGCACGGTGATCAAAGCAGCGACCCCCAGGGCTACGCCGGTGATTGAAGTGAGTGAAATAAAAGAGATAAAGTGATTGCGCCGCTTGGCGCGGGTATAGCGCAGCCCGATGTATACTTGTAAGGGCTTAAACATAATCCTTCGAATTATACCTATCATCATCTAATGCGTTTACTCGCGATAGAAACTGCAACCGACGCGTGCTCGATTGCGTTATTGGACAACGACAAAGTTGTCGAATTGCATGAAGTGGAACCCCGGCGTCACGCCGATCTATTACTCGGCATGGTCGAGAGGGTCCTACGCAGCGCCGATTGCACATTGGCTGACTTGGACGGCCTCGCTTTTGGTTGCGGACCAGGCGCTTTTACGGGCCTGCGGATCGCCGCCGGTGTAATCCAAGGGCTCGCGTTTGGTACTGCGCTTTCAGTGGCTCCGATTTCGACGCTGGCAGCGTTGGCGCAGGGCGTCTACCGTCTGGAAGGCCAAACGAAGGTGGCGGCCGGTTTCGACGCGCGCATGGGCGAGGTCTACTGGGGCTGTTATTCGATAGAGGAAGGCGGCCTAATGTCGCTAGTCAACACTGAAGAGGTCGTCGCGCCGGAGGCAATACCCATACCTCCCGGGGATGGATGGTGCACCGCTGGGAACGCATGGCAAAGCTACGGCGAGATCCTGGGCCAACGGTGCGGCCCAAGGGTAAACGATCAATCAATGCTTGAGCACCCACACGCGCAGGATGTTGCCCGTCTCGCAGTGGCAGTTTTTGAGTCAGGAAAGCAAGTGAATGCCACAGACGCGTTGCCGACTTATTTGCGCAATCGGGTGACGCGTTAGTGAAACCAGTACCACCTGTGGGTGACCAGCGGGCGCTCTAATTTAACTGCGGTCTACACCGAGGGAACTCTGATCCGCTCTATTCCGGTCTCAAACGATCCATCAGCATTCAGTTCAAACCAGCGATAGCCGGGCGCAAGATGATCGCGTTCGTACTGTTCGCTGTTCGGTGTGAACTGCACACAGGTTGACGGCGTAGTCAATATCCTTAAACCGCCCTGCTCAGCGTCGAACTCCTGGTGCACGTGACCAGCGGCGAGCGCGCGTACCGCCTCAAATCTCGCCAGCTTTTCCAACAGTTCCTCTCCATCCTCCAGCCCTATGGCATCCATCCATGCGCTGCCGACCGAAATCGGTGGATGATGCAAGAATATCAATGCGTGTTGTTCTACCGCACCAGATAGCATTTTCACCAGCCATTCCATTTGGTCGGCGCCCAGTGCACCGGCATCGGTGTTTGGGAGATGAGTATTCAAGAAAAGGAAACGCCAATTTTCTAAAACCGCTGTGTTCGATAGAGAGATATTCTTTGCTTGCAAACACGCCGCCATGGTCGACGGTGCATCGTGGTTCCCCGCTAAACAGAACGTGGGGACGTTCAACACCGCGAGCAGGGCATTCAGAGACCGATAACCTGCGCCGCTTACATCGTCGACCAGATCACCGGTGAAAACAACAAACGCGGGAGGCCACTTATCCGCACGCGCCTTCGCGATCACTTGCGACAAACTCTCATAGGTACACATCCCTGCAAGGCGGGTATGGCGATCCGCGTACAAGTGACAGTCGGTGAATTGTAGGATTCGCATTCGCCCATCCTACCCAATTGTCACTCGTAGGGGTGGTTATGACGAAGCCCGTGAGATTGGGCTTGTGTGCCGCCGAGGACTGTCAGCTAAACTGCTGAAATCGCGGTAAAAGGCCTAATTATCCCCAGATTGTCCCCTGGAAATCCCCATTGAGCGCACAGCTCAACCACAATATAGTGTGGTTAGGGTGCTTGTTGACCACAGCTTATTGTGGTGCTATACAGTAGCTTACGTTCGGAAACTCAAAAACAATAGAAAAGCCTACGACGGTTTGTCATACGCGACCATGCAGGCCAATAAGAAGACAGCGCAGGAGGGGTTATGACCGTGGAGAACATCGCTACAGCGGCGGAGCCGTCAACAACTTCGAGCGCCGCCCCTTCGCCCGACAACAATAATCCGAGTACCGCTGAACTACAGGCAAATCTACCCGGTCAGTATCGGGTGATCAGGCGGAACGGCAAAGTGACCAGTTTTGACCGTGCAAAGATTCAGATCGCTGTAACCAAAGCATTTCTGGCCATCGAGGGTGGCACAGCAGCCGCCTCGACCCGCATCCACGAAACAGTCGACCACATGACCGATCGCGTGGAACGCGCTATTACCCGTGGCATGTCCGGCGGCGGCACTATCCACATCGAGGATATCCAGGACCAAGTCGAACTGGCATTAATGCGTTCCGGCGAACACAAAGTCGCGAGAGCGTACGTGTTGTACCGCGAAGAGCGCTCCCGCAAACGCGCCGACGAAGCTTCGCACAAATCAACCCCTGCACGAACTAGCCGTACTGAGCTAAACATCACTCGGCGCGACGGTACCACTCACCCGTTGGACGAAGGGCGTTTGTACCACGTGGTCAAAGAAGCCTGTTCAGGTCTAGCCGACACCGACGCAGAACTGATCGTTACCGACACTCTGCGTAATCTGTTCGACGGCGTTGCTGAAGACGACGTAGCCAGAGCGCAGACTATGAGCGACAGGACGTTTATCGAAAACGATCACAATTACTGTTATGTCGCTGCACGATTGTTACTCGATACATTGCGCCACGAAGCATTGAGTTTCATCAGTGGTCAAGAGGAATTTGCCACGCAACAAGAGATGACAACGCAGTACAGTGACTACTTCAAAGCCTACATCAAGCGCGCGACCGAGCTGGAATTAATGGATCCGCGGCTCGCTAACTACGATCTCGGCCGCCTCGCGGAAGCATTAATACCGGAGCGCGATTTCAGTTTTACGTATCTT
>CAZBOQ010000265.1:0-11506 GCA_964493555.1 uncultured Gammaproteobacteria bacterium
GATTACATTGCGCGCAAGCACAAACCGAACAACACACAGGTTTGGGCGCTCGGTCAGGTGATGGCGGTTGAACTGTTCCTCGATACCCTGATCCAGTACGACCATGCCCAAGCAGCCACGTTCCCGGAGCTCGCGCTCTTCGACTGCCACGCCTGCCATCATTCCATGAAAGAACCACGTTGGAGTCCGCGGGAGACTTCGGGACTCCCCCCGGGGACCGTACGCTTAAATGACGCGAACATCGTGATCCTGGCAAGCCTACTGATGACTCATTGGCCGTCAGCAGCGACTGAGCTCAAGTCCATGAACCGCAACCTGCACGCGGCCACGACACAAGGCATGGCATCGGCCCGAGCGGCGGCGGAACAAATGCGTAGCGCTCTCCCGAACATATCTACACGGCTGCGTGCGCACGAATTTACCGCCGCCGACAGCCGCGAAATCGCACTCGCACTGCTCGATGATGGTCTCAATGGTGAAATGAGCGACTACGGTGGTGCCGAACAATGTGCAATGGCACTAAGTGCCACGCTCAGTGCGTTGGAAGGGGCCGGTAATATCGATCAAGACAGCTTAAAACAGGTTACCGTCGCGCTGGATGCGATCTACCTGAGTCTCGAAGACGAAGCCACCTACCGCCCCGAGCAGTTCCTGGCGGCACTTAGCGAATACCGAATTGCGTTTACTGATAACTGATAAATAAATATAAGAACTCCACTGGCAACACACCAATGGCGACTGAAAAATACAAAATTACGATCGTCGGGTCCGGCCCTGCCGGATTGAGCGCCGCGGGACACGCCGCGGAAAAAGGCATTTCACACATCCTGCTCGAAACGACCGAGCATTACTCGAATACCATATTCCGCTACCAGAAAGGTAAGCACGTGATGGACGAACCCGTGGTTTTGCCGTTGCGCAGCCCACTGCCGTTCGATGCCGGAACTCGCGAAAATATACTGGACGAATGGGACAAAGGCGCCGAGGCGCTAGAGATTAATACCCGCTACAACGCTGAGGTCAGCTCGATCACCAAGCAGACCGACAACGAATTTTCAATCGAGACTAAGAACGGTGACACGATACTCGCCGAAAAAGTCGTCCTCGCTATCGGGTTACAAGGTAACATTCGCACGCTCGGTGTCCCTGGCGAGGATCTTCCTTTCGTTCAATATCAACTTGACGATCCGAAGGAATACCAGGGTGAGGTAATTGTGGTGGTCGGCGCTGGCGACGCAGCAATAGAAAACGCTGTCGCCCTTGCAAAACGTAACACGGTGATCATCGTCAATCGCCGGGACGAATTCAACAGAGCCAAAGAAGGCAATCTTAATCTAATCCTGCAGGCAATTGACAAAAGCGAACTCGAGTGTCTGTACAGCGCCTCACCGGCGCGCGTCGAGAAACACAATCCAAAGGACAACCAGGGGAAACCGGGTCGCCTAGTCTTGAATACGCCGGAGGGTGAATCGCAGGTTCCCTGCGATCGAATCATCGGCCGGTTGGGCGCAATTCCTGCGAGAAAATTCGTTGAATCCTGTGGTATCCAATTTCCGAATGACGACCCAGCCTCTGTACCCGCGGTAAGCGCCCAGTACGAAAGCAACGTTGCCGGTCTCTATATCATCGGCGCGTTGGCCGGATACCCGTTAATAAAACAGGCGATGAATCAGGGCTATGAAGTAATCGAATACATTGAAGGTAACTCTGTCGAACCGGCGGATGAGCCACTCCTGAAATCCAAATTTGGCTCAGTTCCTGAAATCACGACGGTCGACGACGCACTGTCGCTGATCAAAAACAATATCCCGTTGTTCAGCGAATTGACCATGTTACAACTGCGTGAGTTCCTTCTCGGCAGTGACATCGTCGTTCCGGAACCCGGTCAACCATTGTTCAAATACAACGACTATTCCAACAGCTTTTATTCTATCCTGCGCGGCGTCGCTCACGTCCAGATTGACCCAGACGATCCGCACGCAGTCATAACGCTCACGGCAGGTCAATTCTTTGGCGAGATGAGTTTGATCTCGGGACGCCGCCGCAGCGCTACGGTAATCGCCGGTGAAACTTGCGTGCTGGTCGAGACGCCACGCCGGTCGATGAACAAACTGATAAACTCTGTTGAATCGGTAAAACGATGCATCGACGAAGCCTTTCTCCTACGGGCGATTCAGCAGCACATCGCACCGAATACCAAAAATGAAGATCTAGAAGACGTCGTTGGCAGCGCAACGATCCAATCATTCGCAACCAATGATGTTCTATTCAACGAAGGCGATCCGGGTGATGATCTGTATTTGATCCGTTCGGGTTCTGTCACGGTATCACATGACCTAGCTGACCACGAGGTGGTGCTTGCATACCTGCCAGCTGGTAACTATGTCGGTGAGATGGCCTTACTGAGTGATGCTCCGCGCTCTGCAACAGTGCGAGCGGCAGTGCCTACTGAGGTGATTCGCCTAGGCGGCACCGAGTTCATGGAATTACTTGAACACTCGCCGGAGATCCGACGTAGCGTTGAGGAGAAATTCCAAGAGCGGCTACATCAGAGCATGAAAATGAAAGATCAGCCGGATGCCGGTGATGTCGTTTCGTTTTTGATCGGCCAGGGGCTGGGCGAAGCAACAGACGTACTTCTCATCGATGAATCACTATGTGTGCGCTGCGATTTTTGCGAGAGGGCCTGCGCAGAGACACATAATGGTGCATCACGGCTGAACCGTGAAGCTGGGCCAACTTTTGCTTCCGTGCACGTACCGACCTCGTGCCGGCATTGCGAACATCCACATTGCATGACCGATTGCCCACCCGATGCGATTCACCGAGCACCGAATGGTGAGGTGTTCATTGCCGACAACTGCATCGGTTGTGGAAACTGCGAGCGTAATTGTCCCTACGGGGTGATCCAAATGGCCGAGACCGCACCAAGACAACTCAACTTCTGGGCATCGTTGCTAACTGGCAAGGAAGTGGAGAAGGATCTTGGCGAGAAAGTTGAAGCACAGAAAAAGGCGATCAAATGTGACATGTGCAAGGACTTGTCTGGCGGGCCTGCCTGTGTACGCAGCTGCCCGACCGGTGCAGCATTGCGCGTCAAACCCGAAGAATTCCTCACAATGAGCCGGGAGTAGCAATGCATCGATCTTTCCTGGTTTATCGCAATTTCCACCATTTGAAGAGCGTGGTACTGATTTGCATCATGGCGGTAATGGCGTACATATGGCACAACCCGGTCGACGGACCGAACGGGGGTACCTGGCTGGGTTATATCTACGGCACATTGGGTGCGGCGATCATTGGTTTACTTATGTGGTACGGCGTGCGCAAACGCCAGTTCAATTCTACCCAGGGTACTGTGCAGGCGTGGCTATCTGCACATGTATATCTCGGTGCGTCGCTGTTGGTGATCGCTACGCTCCATACCGGATTTCAATTTGGACAAAATATTCATACGCTCGCCTACCTCCTGATGGTGCTAGTGATAATCAGCGGTTTTTGGGGAATCTACGCTTACATCCGCTATCCGTCACTGATGACCCGTAATCGCGGTAGTACAACCCGCGCTGCGCTCCTCAATGAGATAGACGACCTCGATCGTGAGTGCCTGACCCTGGCCGATCGCGTCGATAAGGAAGCCCACGACATCTTCCTCGACGTCATTGGAAAAACGACCGTAGGCGGAACCATCAATGAACAGCTGCGCCCAGACCTCGTTTTACGTGCGCACGAGAACGCGCAGCACGCCTTCACTAACAAACTTTCGAAAACACCAGATGCTGAACAGGTACGGACCGTCCGTGCGCTGATCGAGCAAACTAGGGTGCGAGCGAGTTTGGTGGTTAGACTCAAACAGGATGTCCAGTACCAGGGCCTACTGGAGATTTGGCTGTACTTCCATGTACCTTTGTCTTTCGCTCTGCTCGCGGCGCTGATAGCTCACATCATTTCCGTGTTTCTCTACTGGTAGGCCGAGCGTGCGCTGCCTAATACGTAAGGTCGTCCGACGCACAAAGGCCGGTACCACTTGGGACGACTCCACATACGATGGCTTTTCGCTCTCGATCGGGCGCGGCACTGATCAGAATATTCTTCTTTCCGACATTCGAGTCGCATTAAGTCATGCGCGGATCAGCGAAACGCGCAGCGGCGAATACGTACTACACAGTCAAACGCTCTCCGGTATCGTCATCAACGACCAACCGCAGCAAAGAAAGCAACTCGCAATTGACGATGTCATTGCCATAGCTAACTATCGAATCACGATTATTACACCGCCCTCCGGCTACGATTTCGCCATGGAAATCGAAGCCCTTTTCGCTGACGCTGAGGATGAAACTTCTCTTGAAGCTCGTTCTACGATCCGTTTAAACGATGCAGGTCTTCGAAAAAGAATGCCATCGTTAATATTGTTCTTCGGTATTCTGTTTGTGTTCTTGTTAATTCCGTTGACTGGGACGGTTCATTCCGGCTGGGCTAACACACTGCGAATGGTCCCGCTGTTCAGCGACGCAAGTTGGTTAAGCGGCGATCTGGCAAGCGTCCACCACATCGTGGGCAGTGACTGTAACACTTGTCATCAGATACCTTTTGTCAAAGTTCGCAATGCCGCGTGCCTTTCATGTCATGCAAACACAGAGCATCATGTAGACCCATCTCAATTCGAACTCGCCTCGATCACCGAAACGCGTTGCGCCTCCTGTCATCGCGAGCACAACGAACCAAGCAACCTGGTACGTCGTGATCAAACGCTGTGTTCGCAATGTCATTCAAAACTAGACCAAACAATCGCCGCTACAGATCTCCTCAACGCCCGCGACTTCGGGCGCGACCACCCGGAATTTCGTGCCAGCATCACAACCGACGTCGGCGGCCACAAAGAGCAGCGCCGGATAGCGCTGCGAAGTGACAAACTGCGCGACGAATCCGGGCTTAGGTTTAATCACCAAGTACACCTTCGCGACGAGGGTGTGCTGGATATGCAGGGCCGCGTGCAAGAACTCACATGCGCCAACTGCCACGTCCCGGAGACCGGCGGAGTAGGAATGCTGCCATTCGACATGGAGTCCCAGTGTCAACACTGTCACTCGCTGGATTTTGATCCCACAGACCCAGATCGCCAAGTTCCACACGCCAATCCTGAGGTGGTTCTGCGCACGCTTGAGGACTTTTACAACGCGCAAGCGCTAAAAGGCGGCTACCAGGACGCGGCCGCACCAATGTTCGTGCGCCGGGTGCGACGTCCGGGAGAACCGCTCAGTGAAACACGGCGCAGACAAGCGCTCCTGTGGGCGACTGAAAAACTGTCAGCGACCGCCTCGCAACTGTTCGAATATAGAAGCTGCAACACCTGCCATGTGGTCAATCGCCGAGACGGCCCAACCTGGGAGATCGCACCGGTCACCGTGACGCACCGTTGGTTTCCGAAGGCAAGTTTTGATCATTCTAGGCACAGCACCATGCAATGCCTCGACTGCCATGCGGCGGATACCTCAGACAATAGCGCCGACGTGTTATTGCCAGGAATCGACAGTTGCCGCGATTGCCATGGTGGTGGTGGTGCCGAAAACAAATTGGCTTCCGATTGCATCACGTGCCACAGCTTTCATATCGCCGAAGACATACTAATGCGTGAGCCGCACGCTTCACGATGAATTTGCTGCTGCGCAATTGGATATTGCTCGCACTACTAACGGGCTGCAGCGGTGGCGGCGGTAATGGCGCCAGCGACAGTACAGCTCCCACACTGGCTGGCGCTGAGGGCGATTCCGCCGAGTCGATAGCGACTGGATGCACGGGCTCGTGCGCGAACACGACGACTTTTTTGAGCGTGGCAGACGTAGAAACGATCATTGCGCAGGCTGCAGCCGAAGCAAACGCACAGGGTGCACTTGCAACAATCGCTGTAGTCGATCGGGTTGGCAATGTGCTTGGCGTCTTTCGCATGACTGGCGCATCGCGCGAGGTAACAATCTCTTCGAGGCGGACGCCCCTCGTGCAGGGCGGACTGGAGAATGTTGACGTAATCCCAGACACCCTGGCCGCGATTGCCAAGGCCGTGACCGGCGCCTATCTGTCGACCGAAGGTAACGCATTCACATCGCGCACTGCCAATCAGATTGTCCAGGAACACTTTAACCCGGGCGAGTTCAATCAACCTTCGGGGCCGCTCTTTGGCGTGCAGTTTAGTCAATTACCCTGCTCTGATTTCGCCGCCCGCTTCGGTGATGCCGGCGCCGGCATAAATATTGCGCCACAACGTTCACCGCTGGGACTGTCGGCGGACCCCGGCGGATTACCGCTGTACATTGACGGCACCCCGGTGGGTGGTATCGGCGTGATCGCCGATGGTATCTACGGGTTGGATCTAGAGATCGGAGACATCGACACCGATATCGATGAATTGATCGCTCTCGCCGGCACCAGCAACTTTGACGCGCCAGTCGATCGTCGCGGAGATCGCATCACCGCAGACGGTAAAACCTTCCGTTTCACCGATGCCGACTCAGATGACCTTGCCAGTACTCCCGCAAGTGCTCCCGCATTCGGAACACTCTCGGGTACCTTGGAAACGGTACCGGGCTATACGGCGGGTCCGATCATCGCGGGTACAGCCTTCGGGCAACCGGCATCGGGTATACGCGCCGATACACTGGACTTTCCGGGGCTCGACGCATTTGTGCTGGTAGATGACACCGACACAGAGCTTTTTCGCCCAACGGCAGGAACTGATGGGCTGCTAACTGCCACGGAAGTACGTGAGATCCTGGCAAGCGGACTAGGCATCGCTAATCGCGCCCGCGCCCAGATCCGCCGCCCCGCTGGTACGCAGGCTCGCGTATCAATTGTTGTTGTCGATACGAACGGCGTGGTCCTAGGCGTGGCACGTACCCGGGATGCACCAATATTCGGTATTGACGTAGCGGTCCAAAAAGCCCGGACCGCCGCATTTTTCTCAAACGCGAATGCCGCCGCCGATTTAGCCGCCGCACCAGATGCGACTTATCTGACAGGTGTCCGAATTGTGATGGGTGATTACGTTACCGCGGTGCAAGCCTTTCTGGCGCAACCGACAGCACTAACCGATGGCGCCTTCGCATTTAGTGATCGTGCCGGCGGGAACATGGCACGCCCATATTTTCCAGACGGAATCGTTACTGCTCTCAATGGACCATTAAGTAAACCCTTTAACGCGTGGAGTCCATTTGCCGATGGGATGCAACTGGATTTAGTTTTCAATCGACTTATCGAACACGTGCTCTTTGTTCTAGGCGCAGGTCCTGACGCGCCGCGAGAATGCACGACCATTCCTCGCATTCCTAATGGCATTCAGATCTTTCCAGGTAGCGTGCCCATTTATCGCGACGCAACCCTGATCGGCGGTATTGGTGTCTCCGGAGATGGCGTCGATCAGGACGATCTCATCTCATTTCTCGGCTTACATAACGCCGGCGTTACGCTCGTGACGGTTAATAACGCTCCGCCGGCCATTCGCGCCGACAACATCGTCGTACCAAGTGCAGGCATCAACCTTCGTTTCGTGCAATGTCCGCAAGCACCGTTTCTCGACAGCGACGAACAAAACGTGTGCGCGGGCAAATGATGCAGCCGGGCGCAATCGATCATCAGCTGATTCTGCGCGTGAACGCTATCGCACTATCTTTCATAGTGACCTTCAGCTTGCTCACTTCGCACAGTGCTAGCGCTAACGGCATTAGCCTGACCGCCGCCACAGTGGGCATCCTCCCGGAAACCACAAAGCCGGCTCGCCGGCGGCCTGGAAGCCCGCCAGCAGCACCACAACCGGAGGTCGACGATCCCAACAAGGCAAGCGGTCTCCGCCGAGTCGCGCCACCCGATCCCCTGGCACCTACTGAGTTCGTCCCGATCCCAGATCGGTGGCGCCTTGCCAAGGACTTAAACATTGTTAATGAACGCTGGTTCGATCCCTACAATCGCAACCTCCTTAAAGCTGATCGCCCCGTCTTCGATGATTGGTTTGTAAATCTAGGTGTGATCTCCGACACGGTCCTGGAACCCCGTCGCCTGCCAACCCCGGTAGCACCACAAGTGAACCGCGCGCCGAGCGCTTCGGACATCTTCGGCGGTCGCGATCAGTTCATTTTCAATCAGAATCTCATTATCGCTTTTGTCGCCTACAAGGGTGACACAGTTTTCAAACCACCGGATTATGAGTTCCGCTTTACGCCAGTGTTCAACTACAACTACGTCGAAGTCGACGAGGTGCGCGTACTTCACATAGACCCGCGCGACGGTAAGACCCGTCACGACCACCACATCGGCATCCAGGAACTTTTTTTCGACAAGCACTTACGCAACGTCTCCGACCGCTATGACTTCGACAGCATTCGCATCGGTATACAACCATATTCGACCGATTTCCGTGGTTTTCTTTTCCAGGATCAGCAATTCGGTGTACGCCTGTTCGGCACGCGTAACAACAATTTCTGGCAATACAATCTAGCCTGGTTCCGGCGCCTGGAAAAAGACACAAACAGTGGTCTGAACGATGTGAGTCAATCGCTGCGCGACGATGACATCTTCATCGCGAGTCTGTACCGGCAGGACTTCCCCGTCCTTGGGTTTGTCTCACAGGGAACGGTTGTACACAACCGTAACCGCGAAAACGATGGGCTCTTTTTCGACAAAAACGGTTTTCTGGCGCGCCCCGCGTCAATAGGGGGCGAGCGACTGCGCAGTTACGACGTAACCTATATCGGTTATAACGGCGACGGGCATTTCGGCCGACTCAATCTAACGACATCGTTTTACTATGCCCTAGGAGAGGAAACCCCGGGAACATTTGTTGCCGAAAAAAATGATATAGACGCTTTCTTTTTCGCTGCTGAAGCTTCCGTCGACTTCGACTGGATCAGAGTGCGTTTATCGGGTCTGTTCGCGACCGGCGACGAGGATCCCTTTGATGGCAAATCGGAGGGATTCGATGCGATCTTCGAGAATCCAATTTTTGCCGGCGCCGACACCAGCTTCTGGATCCGTCAGCCGGTGGCTAACATCGGCGGTGGAGGCGTTGCACTCTCCGGACGAAATGGCATTTTGAATTCATTACGCTCGAGCAAAGAACTAGGTCAATCCAACTTCGTTAACCCCGGTACGCGATTATTGGGCATCGGCGCCGATTTCGACATAACCCCAACGCTACGTTTCTCCGCGAACATTAACCACTTAAGTTTCGACCAAACCGCCGTACTGGAAGTCGCGCGCAACCAAGGTCCGATCGACAAAGAGATCGGCTGGGATCTTTCAGGCGCCGTGATTTATCGTCCGTTCTTCTCACAGAACATAGTCGTTCGGCTGTCCGCAGCGGCATTGCTCCCCGGCGACGGGTTCAAGAGCCTTTTCGGTGACGAAGACTCCTACTCCGTACTCGGCAACATCGTCCTTGCGTACTAAATGACAACACCTAAATTAAGCATCTGCATCGTGGCTTTGTTACTGGTGTTTACACCTGATAACCACGCCGCAGGCGGCCACGCGAAAGCACGCCACATCGACTATGCAGTCACGCCACCGGCGCCTAATCAACAAAGCTGGAGTGAGGCAGATGCGAAATCACACGGCTGTCTGAGCTGCCACACCCAGACCGATCGCAAGACTATGCACGCCAACGACGCGGTCATCCTCGGTTGCACCGACTGCCACGGTGGCAATGCTGTCGTGATCGGACCGGAACACGACGATCAGGACTATCAAAAGACAATGCAGGCGGCGCATGTTTTAGCACTTTATCCGGACAGCTGGCACGAACCGCACAGCGCCAACCCTGCCGACACCTACTCGTTCTTGAATCAGGAAAGCCCCGAATTCATTCGCTTTATCAATCCGGGCGACTATCGGGTCGCCCGTGAAGCGTGCGGCGCATGTCATTTACCGATCATTCACGCGGCCGAGCGAAGCCTCATGGCAACCACTGCGATGTTCTGGGGCGGCGCGTCCTACAATAACGGTCTGTTGCCGTTCAAGCGTTATCTGCTCGGCGAAGCCTACACACGCGACGGCAAACCCGCGATGCTGAAAAATCCGGTCACGCCCGACGAAACAATGGCGGCCAAGGGTGTCTTGGCAACTCTATATCCATTGCCTAGCTGGGAAGTTACACCACCGGCAGATGTATTCCGCGTTTTCGAGCGCGGCGGGCGTAACATTGCCAACCTCTTTCCCGAATCAGGTCTACCCAATGCCGTTGGCCAGACTCAACGCCTGGAGGAGCCAGGCCGCCCCGACATCCGGCAATCCAATCGAGGACCCGGCACCGGTGGGCGCATCGCCGTGCCCTTGCTCAACATCCATAAAACCCGGCTAAACGATCCGACCACTTGGTTCCTCGGCACTAGCGACAACGCCGGCGATCATCGTTCCTCCGGCTGCACATCCTGCCATGTGATCTATGCCAACGACCGCGATCCTCGCCATGCAGCCAACTACGCCGCATTCGGCAACGACGGTAAGACCCAAACCATCGATCCAACCATTCCGAAAGACGAATCCGGACACCCATTGAAACATGAGTTCACACGGGCGATCCCCACCAGTCAGTGCATGATATGTCACATGCATCAACCGAACGTATTCGTGAATAGTTTCCTCGGTTACACCATGTGGGACTATGAATCAGACGCACCGCACATGTGGCCGGAGAAGCAACGCTACAAAAGTAAACAGGACGTGCGTGCTGGCGCAAAACCCGACGATAAACAAATCCTCGGTCATCATAAAGTTTTTGAGATTAATAACCGGAACCCTGAAGAAGCTGCGGTACTGGGCAAATGGTCCGATCCAGATTTCTTAAAGGGAGTGTGGACTGACGTAAACCCCAATGCCTCGGCAACCCAATTCGCCGACTACCACAGTCACGGTTGGAACTTCCGTGCCGTGTTCAAACGGAACCGCGATGGCGCACTACTAGATGCCGAAGGGAAGATTGTGGAAGATGACGATCCCGATAAGTTCCGAAAAGCAGTGCACATGTCTTCGGTACATCTCGATGTCGGCATGCATTGCATCGATTGCCATTTCTCACAGGACGCGCACGGTAATGGACACATAGTTGGCGAAGTCGCCCAGGCGGTCGAAATCGAGTGCGTCGACTGTCACGGTACAGCAGACAAGTATCCAAGCCTGCGCACCAGCGGCCCTGCCGCACCGCCTACGGGTAATGACCTCTCGATGCTACGCACCAATGACGGGCGTGCACGATTCGAATGGCGCGGTAAGGAACTTTATCAACGTTCGGCACTGTACGAAGACCGAGAGTGGCGGGTGTCACTGTTAAAAGACACCATCGATCCAACCCACGGCGACTACAACGCCAAAGCCGCGCACGCCAAACTTGTACCCAAATTGGGGGCATCGCGGGGGTCCGGTGTTGCGCCTGGCGATCGTGCACACCAGGAAGATGAGATGACCTGCTTCACCTGTCACAGCTCCTGGGCCACTAGCTGCGCTGGCTGCCATCTGCCAATAC
>CAZBOQ010000266.1:0-3346 GCA_964493555.1 uncultured Gammaproteobacteria bacterium
TCGCGACATGCAATAAACGATTCCAGTTTGCCCGCTTCTGCTTTCCAGAAACTTCCGCAATTGGTGGCGGGCGTTGGCGCGTGGTTGGACGGCATAGCGAATATTGGGCCGATCGAATCCGCCGATGAAGTACTGGGGGTCACTGAGTCGCAGCCGTGTAGCGATATCGGCACGTGTGCGCTCGTCTGCGGTTGCGGTGAGCGCCATGCGCGGCACGCCAGGGAAATCTTTACTCAGTTGATCAAGCTCCAGGTAATCGTGGCGAAAGTCGTGTCCCCATTGCGATACACAATGGGCCTCGTCGATGGCGATTAAAGTGATTGCGGAGTGCTTGAGCATTTTTAAGGTGCCGGGTCGTAACAGCCGCTCGGGCGCGAGGTACAACAAGCGTAACTCGCCGCCGCGCACTTTTGTGATGACGCTGTACTGTCCCTCACTGTCCATCGCGGAGTTGAGGTACGCGGCAGCAATGCCGAGCTGTTCGAGGCTGGCAACCTGATCCTGCATCAGTGAAATCAATGGAGATATCACGACGGTGCAACCGCCGGTTATCAACGGTGGAAGCTGGTAACAAATCGATTTGCCGCCGCCAGTAGGCATGATCACCATACAATCGTCGCCGTTGAGTGCGGTCTGGATGGCTTCGAGCTGCTTGCTACGAAAAGCATCGAAGCCAAAAACTTCCTTAAGGGCTTTGTAGGGGTTGTCGATCAAATTTGCGGCGGTCGAGTTTTATGACGCTATGACAGTTCATTATAAGCATTGCTTTCGGCAATGCGTTTAAATTATTGAGTCTCTGCCTTCGGGGGAACGATGGGCGAAGGCTCAGAGGCTAACGTCAATAGATACGCTACTAACTCCCAGCGTTGAGTATCCGAAAATGCCTTTTGATATGGTGGCATGCGCATTCCGCCACGCCTGCGGCCCTTCGTGATGATCTTGAAAATCCGGTTGGGTTCTAATGGTTGGCCGTATAATGGGCGGCCTTGCCCGCCGCGGCCTTCGTGTCCGTGACAGAATGTGCACGTGCTATTGAAGATCTTCTCACCGTGCGCCGCAGAGGCGGGATCGCGTAGAACTCGTTCCTTGAGCCGCTGATCTTCCGGTGGCGCGGATGCATTGGTCGCGAACGTTACCAGGTAGAACAACGCAAGTATTGCACTAGGTTTCATCGAGGGTAAATGCAATCACTAATCCACCATTCGGGATATCACGCATTTTCGGAAAAGCTTCGGCGAAGACGTTCGGCACAAAACCGCTGAAACCAGCGCTCGTGACGATGTATTGTTTGCCCGCTACCGCGTAGCTGATCGTGCCGCCGCGCGATCCAGCGCCCATTCGGAAGTGCCACAGCCGTTCGCCCGTCTCTGCGTTGTAGGCGATGAACGCGCCGACCGCATCGCTATTGAATACTAGGTTGCCGCCGGTGGTCAGTACATTGCCGAGTCCTGGCATCTCATACTCGATACTCCACCGTCTTTCACCGCTCAATGGATCCAGTGCGTCCAGGCGTGCGCTTACGGTTTTACCTTGTGGCGCAACGCTTTGCACTTTGGAAGCGCCAAGTGCTGCCTGACCGAAGGGGATCGTTTCGAATTCAACCTCGGCGGGAATGACGCGGTTACACATTTCAACCGCGTTGGTATACCAGAGTTCGGTATTCGGATTGTAAGCGCCATGGTTCCAGCTTCGGGCGCCTAACCACGACGGACACTGTGTGCCTTCCTGACCTGCGGGGATGTGAACCCGGTTGATGAGCTTGCCCGTCTCCAGATCGACACCTTCCGCGAAGTTTAGGTTCTCAGCGAATTGCCAGACTTTGCGCAGGCGTCCCGTTTTTTTAGCATAAATGAATACGAATCCACTCTTACTTAAATGCACAACATGATCTTTTCCATCGCGAGTGATTATCAGTGCTTCGTAAGGGGAGTCGAAATCCCAGATGTCATGGGGAATCTCCTGATGGTGCCATTTGAGGGCACCGGTCTTGGGCACCAATGCCAAAAAGGTTGCAGTATACTTATTGTCGCCGCTGCGGTTATCGCCATAGAAGTCTGCCGAGGCATTACCAGTCCCGATAAAGATGGTATCGCTAGCCTCGTCATACGTCCCCGGCATCCATGCGCCACCACCACCATACTGCGCCACCCCTTCGGGCCAGCTTTCTCTGTCATCTTTTATGATGTCGAAAGTCCACAACGGCTCACCCGTTAATGCATTGACCGCATATATTTTTCCGGCCGTCGCGAAGTCGCCGCCAGTCGATCCGGAAAATAGCACCTCACCCGCCAATTGCGGCGGCGACGTGAAATTACAGCCGTTACATTCGCGAAAGTCGGTAATTTGTTTGGACCACTTTTCAACACCCGTTGCCTGATCCAGCGCAATAAAACGGCCGTCAGAGGTGCCGAGATACACCAGGCCGTGCCCTATGCTTACGCCCCTGCTGATACCGCTGAGCTGAATCTCATAAGCGTCGTCGTCGATGACTGGTCGGTACCGCCATAATGTTTCGCCGGTTGCCGCATTTAAGGCGAATACGTTGCTGAACGGTCCAGGGTAGTAAAGTATGCCGTCTTTTACTATTGGTGTGGCTTGTAAGCCGTTAGTAATGTCCCCGGGCTGGTGTACCCATGCCACTTTTAGTCGGTGAACATTTTCGGTCGTGATCTGGGCTAGCGGGCTGTAGCGCCAGGCGTTGGAGGTGCGGTGATATTGTGGCCAGTTATTAGGATCGATGCTGCCCGGAGCCGGGTCGTCGGCGTTGGTCAGCGTGCTTGCGGAAATAACAGCTACCCCTAGTGCAAAACGTAACCATCGGCGCTGATAAGCCACATTATTCTCCTTCAAGAAATTTTAGTTGGCGCGGTGTGGAAAACGGAGCCACACTTAAGCCGCGTCTCGAGTTTCCCAACTCTTCACTTCCGGCAGCACTTCTTTGCCGATCAGTCGCATGCTTTTTTCGACTGCATCAAACGGCAATCCAGCATAGCTCAACATCATCAACCACTCGAACTCACCGAGCAGGTCCCGACGCTTATCGAGCTTGTCGAGGATCTGCTGCGGTGTGCCACACGCCTGCACGTCTACGAAATCCTCGAGTGATTTCTCTTTGCCTGCCGCTTTGAGGATCTTCGCAGCATTACCGTACACTTCGTAGCCCTTGGTTTTGCGGTGGTAGTCGGCGAGAAATTCGTAATGCTCGAGCACAGAAAGATAATAGTTGGCAGCATAGTGTTGCGACATTTCCTCCGCGTGTCCCGCGTCTTTGTCGCAGTAAACGACATCTGCAACAACCGGAGGTGGGGCTACGCGATTGTGCGCTTTCTGGAACTCGGCCCGGTAG
>CAZBOQ010000267.1:0-22752 GCA_964493555.1 uncultured Gammaproteobacteria bacterium
ATTTCTCTTTCAGTGCTGCGGCGATGCGATCGACCGTACCCGGCATCACAATCAGCCAGCCAAGTTTTTCCCGTGCGACGATAGAGGCGATGCCCTCGGGGTCGAAACCACCTAGCACGATTACCTTGCCGCCCGTTATTAGGGTGCCGATGGATAACTCCATTGCACCCATGTGAAAAAGCGGAGTCCATGCGACATACGTATCGCGGCTGGCGATGGAAAACTCAGCTCGTACGACGATGTTGCGGATGACCTCGGCTCTATGGCTAAGGACTGCACCCTTAGGTAGTCCGGTTGTGCCGCTGGTATAAATGATCAATAGCGGATCTTCCGGCTCAGTGGGGCTGTTCGGCTCATCGGTCGACGCGTTGGCGATATGGCCGTCGAACTCTTCGCCAAAAGCTATTATGGGGATGTCGTCGAGTTGCAACTCTTTGGCGAGTTTCATGTAGTCGGACGAACACAGTAGCAGCACGGGATCTACCAAGGTCATGCAGTGTTGTAGTTCCGTCGCTGCGAGGCGCCAATTCTGACAGGCAAGGATCGCGCCGATCTTTGCCGCACCGAGCATGCATTGCAGATATTCGATATTGTTCTCTGCTAGCAAGGCAACCCGGTCACCGCGACTTACGCCAAGTCCAAGGAGTAAATTAGCGATGCGGTTAACCCGTTCGTTGAGTTCCGCGTAACTCAAAGATTGTGACGCGTCTTCCAGTGCGGGCGCGTTGGGAGACCAACGGACGCGGTCGAGAAACATGCTGGCAACAGTGCTCTGCGCCGAACGCGCGATCAGCGCGCCTGCTGTATTTTTTGCCACGATAAGTATCCTAGGTGTTGATATAAGCGTTTGATAGTTTGGCGTCCTAGACGCTCTTATGCCAGCCCGTGGTACGGAATTTGGATTGATAAAACGCGTTATCGCGTAGTACGTGGCCCATCAGCGCCTTGAACTTTTGCGACAGTATTTCGGCTGTATCGACGTGGTGGCGGTCATCGCTAAACTCTAAGCCGTTATTGCGGCAGCGCAAACACCATAACTACGTTACTACTGGTCGGTGGTGGTGCGCCCCATAAATGTCCGAAGGAAAGGTCGGTCGCCGTCATCGCACCAGCCGCGATTGCAACATACTGACGACCGTCGACCGAGTAGGTAACTGGGTAGCTGGTAATCGCTGCGCTCAGGGGGATTTCCCACAACAACTCGCCGGTCTTCGCATCGAGTGCCTTGAACCGCCGGTTGGCGTCACCGCCCATAATTAAGCCACCGGCAGTTGACAATAGTGCACCGGTCCACGGAGCCCGTTGTTCGTATATCCAAAGCGAATCACCGGTCTCTACCGAGATCGCGTCGATGCGGCCTAGCGCATCCGCTTTGCCCGGCATCGGATAGGCCTCCGTCGCGACGGCGGCGTAGTGCATATCCATGCCCTGCTCGAGTTTATCGAAATTGATTTCCTTTAATGTCATGGTGTTGCACGCTTGATTTTGTGGGATATAGATCGCGTTCGTTTCTGGATGATAGGTGCCGGCATTGTAGTTCTTGCCGCCGGCGGTCGAGGGACAGATCCCGATCGATTCGCCGATTTGCGGGATCATTTTTTTCTCAATCTCGACCTCTCCTGTTTCGGGATGAATGCCCTTGACGACGTTTTGATAAACTGTTTCCCGCGACCACAAATAGGAGCCATCATCGGAATCTAGGGCCCAGACGATGCCAAGCTTCGAGAAAATGCCGACAACCGTGCGGCGACCGTCTTTGCGATCGACGATGTAGCGTTCGAATACATGATCCATGTCCCAGTTATCCCGAGATAGGTGTTGTCGAAACCATTTCATCTCGCCACTGTCGACGTCGATCGCTAGTGTCGAGTTAGTGTAGAGCGCGGTAATCGGGCTGTCCTCGCGCTGGACTTCGCCGTAGGGGACGGGGACACCGGTTCCCCAGAAGGTCAGGTTGTTCTTCGCATCGTAGCTGCCGGACATCCAGGGAGATGAACCAAGGCGATGCTCTGGCGGGATCTGGCCCCAAGTGGAAGCATTCGGATCATCGGGTTGTGCGATGGTGTGCACGCGCCACAATTCTTTACCGTCTTTGGGATCGTGCGCGGTAATGAAGCACCCACCTGGAGCAGGTGTCGTGCAGCCGCTCATGCCGGCGATGATTTTGCCGTTGAATACCAGCGGTCCGCTGGTGTAACGATAGCCAAACTTCCTATCCGCGACTTCATGATCCCAGGCAACTTCGCCGCTCGCTGCGTCCAGCGCAACGATATGCGCATCCAGGGTTGCGAGGATGATCTTGTCTTCATAGATCGCGAGATGTCGAGTAGCTTTGATGAACTCTGCCATGATGTAGGGTTCGAGTTCTCGCCGATATTCCCAGATCAGATCACCCGAAGTTGCGTCCACCGCTTGGACGATGTTGCCGAGGTGTGGGATATACATCACGCCCTTATGCACCAGCGGGGTAATTTCCTGCATGCCCGGTGTCGTTGCGACCGACCATGCTAGTGTCAGCTTCGAAACGTTGTCCTTATTTATCTGCTTGAGCGGACTATGCGCCCACGCATCCGCGGTACGTCGCCACATCAGCCAATCTTCGGCCGGCGGATCGTTCAGCATTTCATCGGTGACCCAAATCGTGGCTGTTGATTCTGTGAAGCCGGCAGATGGCGTTAAGCACAGTACTGCCAGGGCAATGATGGAAAAAGCTCTCATGAGTGTGCTCCGGGTTATAGGTCCGTATTTGCTTATAGGTATAGTTTAACTGTCTTCGTGGGCAGCCCATGCGGGCAGGCCGACGATGTCGTGATATTCATCCAGGCTGATCCCGCTGCCGACCAAGTCTAGCCGTTCGCTTTTGAGATCCTGAAGCGATTCCTGCATGACTCGGGTGATCCGCACGAGTAAGGAGATACCGTAGATGGGAAGTTGGAATCCCAGATCGGCGAGTTCCGAGGGTTTCAGGATCGGCGTGTTGCCCCCTTCCAGCATGTTGGCCATTTGCGGTACGTCGAAGCTTCGGCCGATTAATTCAAGCTCTTGGACAGATTGCGGTCCCTCGATAAAGATGCCGTCAGCGCCAGCGGTCAGGTATTGCTCGGCGCGTCGTAGCGCTTCATCGCTGCCGTGCTCGGTCATTGCGTCGGTGCGAGCAATAAGAAAGGTTGTCGGGTCGTCCCGCGCAGCTACGGCTGCGCGAATGTTTTTCACCATCTGTTCGGT
Source organism: uncultured Gammaproteobacteria bacterium (assembly GCA_964493555.1). Taxonomy (GTDB): domain Bacteria; phylum Pseudomonadota; class Gammaproteobacteria; order JADZEE01; family JADZEE01; genus CAZBOQ01. The sequence continues at coordinate 3,226 of CAZBOQ010000267.1, forward strand.
CGACATAAGCCTCTTCCCGGCCACACGTTTCGGCAGCAGAAGATCTTCGATCATCAGGGAGCTTACGCCCATTCGCTCATAGGTCTGCACCGTGTGGACCATAGTCTTCTCATCGCCATAACCGTTATCGGCGTCGACCAGCACGGGTAGATCAGAGGCGTTAACAATATCGCGAACGCCGGTCGCCATTTCACCGAGGGCAGCGAGTCCGATGTCGGGTAGACCGTAGCGAGCTCCGACGAGCGGAAAACCGCCGACGAAGAAAGCCTTGAATCCCGCTTGCTTGATGAGGAGTGCGCTTAACGCATCATGCGCGCCGGGCAGTACCAGCGGCATCTCGGTTTTCAGTAGTTCACGAATGGACATCGGGGTCGGCAACGATTCTCTATTATGGTGACTTTAACAAAATGCCCATCCCGGTTCACTCCATATCAAGTAGAATCGGGACGATGAGAACTATCCGAAACCAACGGAGAACGCTAGCATGTCAATCAGAATCGCCGCGTTAACATTGATGCTCGGCACTCAAGTGGCAGTCGCTGCGACTGCACAGCATTGCCCGGGTTTCGAGAAAGGCCAGCATCAGGTTTACTGGGGTGACCTCCATATCCATACGTCGTTTTCTCTAGATGCCTATGCGTTTGGGTTGCGCAGCGATCCAGGTGACGCCTTTGCTTTTGCTAAGGGACAGGAACTGCTGCTGGCCGACGGGACTACGCTGGCGAAACTTGAGCGTCCGCTAGACTTTGCCGCGGTAACCGATCACGCGGATTTCTTCAATGTGATGTACGTTTGTACAGATCCAGAGTACTCGGATCATCAATGGTGTAGCGGTTTGCGCTCCGTGAGCACGACTTCTGCGGAACGACGAGGTTTTATTGAATATCTGGTGCCACTACTCACTGAAGAAGTGCCTATTGAGGCACCCTTCTGTGCGGATTTAAACCTCGACTGTAAAGCGTTGCGGAAACCTAATTGGGTGCGTGCGCAGCATTTCGCTAATCAGGCGAATGCGCCTTGCGATTTCACGGCTTTGGTGGCCAATGAGTGGACGGCTACGCCTAATTTTCAGCATTGGCACCGGAATATTGTTTTTGCCTCTGACAGTGTCACTGAACACCCAATCAACTACACCGATCAAACATCTCCTGAGCAAATGTGGGAAGCACTGGAGCGTGAGTGTCGGATCGAGGACGGTTGTGATGTGGTTGCGATTCCGCACAACATGAACCTTGCCGAAGGCGGTGGCTTCGATGTCGAGACCGCGTCTATGCGCTCGCGCACATTGCGGGCGCGCTACGAACGGCTTGCTGAGATCCACCAGACTAAAGGTAACAGCGAATGCCTTGCCGAGTACGGCAAGGACGGTGCCGGCGATTGTGATTACGAACGGATGCTGATCTCGCGCAAGTGGGTAAAGAAGGGCGGTTACGAAAAAATGCCGGAAGACGTCTGGAATCAGTTTCGTCAAAGTTATTACCGCACTGTCTTAGGCCGCGGCTTGGCCGCCTATCAGGAGACTGGGTTCAATCCGTTGCAATTGGGTGCTATGGCATCGACCGATCAACATATGGCCCTGGCCGGCTATGTCTCTGAAGAGAAATACTATGGCGGCCACGGCTATGATATTCCGCCGGCCATACGTTTTAAGCTCCGTCCGGACGAAAACCCCGGCGGCCTTATCGGTGTATGGGCGGAGGAGAATACTCGCGCCAGTATTTTTGCCGCACTGAAAGAGCGGCGGGTATACGGTACCAGCGGTCCACGGATCACGGTTGAGTTTTCGGCCACTTTTGATCGTGATGGTGATCCCTGTAGCAGCGTATTCGATGGCGAAACGGCCGCGCTGATGGGAGGTGAGCTAAAAGCAACAAAGCACGGCAAACCGATGTTCATCGTCAATGCACTGAAGGATAGGTGGCCGTTGGCGCGCGTTGATATCGTCCGTGGCGTGATGAAGAACGGTGAGGTCAGCGAAACGGTGAAGTCGTTCCCCGCACCCAACCCGCAGGGCCAGGGCGGTATCTGTGTTACGTGGGAGGATCAAACGTACGATGCCAACCTGCCGGCGTATTGGTACGCGCGGGTTCTGGAAATGCCGAGTAAACGCTGGTCGGCTTGGGACTGCGCGCGTGCGGAACTCTGTGAGACGTATGCGAAATACGATGTCATGCAACAGGAGCGTGCCTGGGCTTCACCGATTTGGAATCATCCGTGACCGTAGTCAGTGCATGCACGGTCAGCTCTCTACTATTTCCGGTTGTGATCTCTACCGGATGCTTCGATAAACGAACCCGTTTGGGAAACGGGGGTGTGATCTAACCGAGACCACGATGCAACGTTAGATCGGGCGTATCCGTTCCAACACATCCTCGACAGTCATCACGTCGCCGAACTGCTGAATGACGTTCTCTAGCGCCGCAAGGTGTTCGCGGTCCGACAACGCCGCGTTGCAGTCCTCCACCAGGACAGCGTTGAAGTCCATCTGAAAGGCGTCACGGGCGGTACTTTCACAGCAGATATTCGTTTTGGTGCCGCCAATCAGCACGTTTTCTATGCCGTGGCTTCGCAACACACGCTCAAGTGGTGATGCTCCTGGCGTCAGGCAGCTGTAGCGGTTCTTTACGATGTGCATGTCGCGCTCGTCGACTTCCAGTTCGTGCCAGAGTAGTGTCCCTTCCGCTCCCATGGCCATATAACTCGCGGTGCGGTCGCGGACCTCGTCAGCCACAATCGAACGGAACATGTTCTCCCAGTCACTGCGACCACCGTGCGTACCGAAGGCGCTGACGACCCAGATGATTTCGACACCATCCTGACGCAGCGCTCGATTGAACTCGTTAATACGGTTGACGATGCCGCGGGAGGCAGCGACTTCGGCTGGGGCGCCCTCCTTGCAGAAGGCATTTTGCATGTCGATGATGACGAACGCAGTTTTCTGCGGGTCGAATTCGTCGTAGATGTGAAACCGACCACGCCTTGCGATTAGGCGATCTTTGATTTCCTCACTGATAAACGCGTCGTGCATGATTTCGCCCTTCAGTCGAATAGGATGTCATCCAGATACGGGTCTTCCGCCAGTGCTAGCTCCGTATCCAACAACGCTTTGCATGCAGGGCAGGAAAACTCTCTCAGCATTACGTCATCTTTTAGGTCGTAGGTTTGTCCGAGTTCTTTGATCGGCCTTTCAAGCAGGGCTGCGTGGACCTTCCAGGGTTTACCAGCCAAGCCGATCGCGTGATTGCATTTCGCACAGACGACTTTGCGCTGACCCGGGTCGCCCGCGATGTTAAGCGGCGACGAGAACCGCATGGCTTTTCTCCTGTGTTGATGTGGCGGTGCGCGTGCTGCGCATGAACCCGCGGCGCGTTTCTGTTGCGGCCCCATCAATGGCCTTCTGATCTACGACGACTCCGTAGACGTCGTGTGCGAATTCGACCGATGTGATCCCTTCATTGACGTCAGCTAACACATCCGCCACGGGGCGGTCCAACGGATCGCCGTAACCGCCGCCGCCGTCCCAACGCATGTACAGCGCATCTTCACCTATCAGCGGAAACACACCCCAGGACACTGGTTCTTTACTACCAGGCATAGTGGCCAACGTCTGTGCAAAGCGGCCCTGGGTGCGCACGCCGTCGGCAGCCTCGTTGTTGTGTACCCACACATAAGCGTTGGGGCAACCCGGATAACCACCGGTCAATCCATCGCTCATCGGGTAGTCGGTGCCCTTGCCTGAGAGCACGTAGTTCATGCCGCCATCGGGAGAATCATGCTGTACCAGCGCGAATTCCATGCCGGCGCCGCCGCGATAGCGGCCTGGGCCACAGGAATCGATCATGCGGCGACGAAATAGGTAGCGCACTGGGAAGCTATTTTCAGTCAGTTCAATGTTTGCCATACGGGAAATCGGGTTCGGAATCTCACCGCCGGCATGTACGCCATCTGCGAAGGTACGTGCCCCACCAGATCCGGCGAATACCTCCGTCAAGATCCCGATTGCCTCTCCGCCGTGCTGATTGCGCCCGAACATAAAGCAAGCAAAGTGATTGGCGTGCCATACGGCGGTCGCTTCCTCGACATATTTTTCGCTGGCATCGAGCATTTTGCCGATGGTGGCGCAGGCGGCGCTATTGACCGACTGAATCGCGCCTACGGTGGCGACCGACACGGGTGCCGGGCGCGTGCAATTTACGATCGTACCCTCCGGGGCAATCATCTTGACCGGTCTTAACACTCCTTCGTTCCATGTAATGTCATAACAAAGCAGTGGGAACAGCGGAGCAAAAAGCCCGCCCAAGGATGCCCAATTGCTGCAATTTATGGAATATGGGCTCTGGGGGCTAGATCCGCTGAAATCGAATACCAATGAGTCGCCACGTTTGGTCATCGTTAGCAACACCCTTGAGGTCTCGCCTTTGACACTCAAGTACTGTCGGGATCTCCATTCACCGTCCGGAAGTTCCCGCAAACGCGCGCGGAGTAAATCTTCGGATTGCTGGATGAGCGTGTCGCATGCTTGGTTTACCGTTTCGTAACCGTATTTGTTAACTAGTGCCAGCATCCGATCCTTTGCCACGTTGTTGCATGCAATCATCGATGAGATATCGAGCGCCACCATCTCTGGGGAGCGCACCATGTTCATGAAAGTGTCGAGTATGTCCTGATTGATCTCTCCGCTTTCTACTAGCCTGATGCCCGGCGAGCTGAATCCTTCTGTGTATATGTTGTCTGCCTCTGGGCAAAACCCCCCAGGGTTGGTCGCGCCTATGTCGTAGACATGGACAAAGCATGCGCTCCAACCGACCAGTTGGCCTTGGTGGTGGATGGGTGCGACGAGGTAGACATCGGAGGTATGCAGGGCTGCTGTGTAGGGATCATTCAAAAGGAAAACGTCGTTTTCGTTAATGCGATCGCCAAAGCGGCGAATGATCGCTTTACAGGCTTCTGCAGCGCTCGTTAGGTGGTGAAGAAATCCGACGCCGCCCATCAGAAGCGAGCCATCAGCCTTGTAGAGGGACACCATGAGGTCATGTCCTTCGTTGGTGATCGCACTGCCAGAGACGTTCTTCAAGGTTATTACTGCCTCATCGACGATGCGGTAGAGACGATGGCGGATGATTGCAAAAGTGATCGGATCCATTGCGGCTCTCAGTTATCGAACTCGATGATCAGATTGCGATAAGTGTCCATCTGCGCCGTTTGTGCGGCTTGTATAACGATGGTTGTAATCGGTGTATGCACGACGCAGGGACCGCTTACGCGATTGCCGGGTTGGAGTTGATTGAAGTTGTAAATATCGACGTTGGCGAATCCGTCTTCGGCGTCAACGAAAACGTCGCGTTTTCCGACATGGGCATCGCTGGGATCCACGCCTTTGAGATCGCTTGCTTCAATTTCGGGTCGTTCCATCAAACCGCGCGCAGTGAGTCGGAACTGGGTCATTTCAATACCGGCGCCACGGTAGGCAGAGCCTTTACCGTACTTCCGTTCGTACAGTGCTTCGAAGGCATCGACGACGGTCTTTAATCCAGCGTCGTCCAACGGTGTAGAGGCGCGTACCGGGGTGGCGACTTCGTGTACCTGGCGTGCATAGCGAAAGCCAATTGACCAATCGAATGACGAACGTGTTTCATCGAACCCTTCATCGTTCAAGGTGTTCTTCGCCCGGGTCATCATCGGCTCGAAGATCGCATTAATTTCGCTCGCGGGCGTGGGCACAGAGCAAGTGGTGGTTACCGCGTATTCATGAATGATGTCTGCCGAGACCAGGCCGAACGCGCAGTTGACCGCTGCCGTGTACGGGACGACGATGCGTTTCACATTGAGCTCACGGCCGAATACGCTGGCGAGTAACGGGCAGGAGCCGCCGAAAGCATGTAGTACGAAATCACGTGGGTCCAGTCCTCGCTCTACCGTGATTTCATGAATGAGATCGGTAATCTGCGCAGCCGCGAGGCGGTAGATCCCGAAAGCGGCTTGTTCGACGCTCATGCCGATAGGGTCCGATATTTTTTGCTTGAAAAGCTCGCGGGTTTTTTCTACATCTAAGGTCATGCTGCCGCCGAGAAAAATGTTCGGATCCATGTACCCGATGAGTAGCAATACGTCGGTTAAGGTCGGTTGCTCTCCACCCAGCCCATAACAAATTGGCCCCGGTTTGGCTCCAGCACTGTCGGGCCCCACACGCGGCACATTGGTACCTGTCTCCAACGTGATCATACTGCCGCCGCCCGCGCCGATAGAAACGACATCGAGTTTGGGTGCCACATAGTGATACCGATCGACCATCGGTTCGCGCGCATACTCGAGTGTGCTCGCCTGGATAACGCCGACCTTGAAGGTTGTACCACCCATATCAGCGGCGATCACGTCGGCATCGCCCATAGTGTCACCTAGATATTTCGCGCCGATGACGCCGGCTGCCGGCCCACATTCAATCATGCCGACCGCGCGATCCGCGGCCTCGCTGGCTGGCAGCAGGCCGCCGTAGCCCTGCATGACTAGAAGCGGCCCTTCATAGCCTTCCCTTTTGAGTAGCACCTGAAGCTCGTTGATGTAATTGCTAGCGATACTACCGGCGTATGCATTGATCACCGTCGTTGAAGTGCGCTCGTATTCGCCTGGGGTCGGTGCAATATCGCTCGATAGTGTGACGTAGGTATCAGGGGCAAGCCGTTTGATTATCTCGCCGATCTTTCGCTCATGGGCTGGATTGCGAAATGACCAAAGAAGACAGACGCCGATTGCGGCGACTTGTTTGTTTTCGACTAGGTATCTAACGGCATCTTCTACCGCGCTTTCATCGAGTTCCCGGATCTCCGCGCCCTTGTAGTCGACGCGTTCGGGTACGCCCCGAATCTGTTCGAAGTTCACCACCGCCGGCGGCCGATCAGTCATCACCGGATGTTTGATACCGTCTTCAGGGAGTCCTGCCCACCGACCGTAGGCACCGCGGGTTACCAGCAGGGTATCCTCGAATCCTTCGGTGGTTATAAGTCCAGTGGGTGAGCCGCTACGAGTCAATAGGGTGTTATCGACCACTGTCGAACCATGCACGAAAAGTGAGGTGTCGCGAAGCAATTCAGCGCGCGTTACGCTCATCGCGTCTGCCGCGGACTGGATCGAATCGATGACGCCATTGGCGAAATCTGGCGGAGTGGAGAGTGCCTTGCCGACTCGCACAGGAGCCCCGGTTTCGAGGACTACAGTGTCAGTACATGTTCCACCGACGTCTGTGGCGACTACATAGTTCATTTATTATTTTCCATATTTTCTGGCCATAGTTTTCGGCCTGACTCCGGGCCCGGCTATTGTGCACCGCATCGCGCTGTAGGCCAAGTTACGCGTTAAACTAATGGTGTAGCTAGTTGGAGGGTAATCCAATGCAGGACACAGACGTTCGTATGTTGCGCTCAGCCTTCGAGGTCGCGGTACGTGCTCGCGAGCACGGCAACCATGCTTTCGGTGCAATAATCGTAAGCCCCCGTGGCGAACCACTGCTCGCGGCCGAGAACTCGGTGGTGACTGAGCGAGACGTCACTGGCCACGCGGAACTCAACCTGGTGCGCGCTGTGACCAAGGTACATGCACCGGAAGTGCTGCAAACCTGCACTATGTATTCGAGCGCAGAACCCTGTCCTATGTGCGCCGCCAGTATCGTTTGGGCGAACATACGCCGCGTCGTCTACGGCCTCAGCATGGAGGGAATCTACCAAATGTTCGCTGACGCGCCGGCCGATTCCCCCAGTTTACGTATGCATTCGAGGGTTGTGCTTGATGCCGCGCCTTGGCCGGTGGAGGTTGTTGGACCTGAATTGGAGGATGAGGCCAGGGACGTTTTTGGGTGAGGGAGAGCAGGCTTTAACACTCTAGTTCCCAATCCTCCTCTAAAACCACAGCAATAACATTTTTTGGGAGAACGGTGGCCGCCCCGAAACGAAACTACGATCCACTGGTTCTCCCGATGGGAGAGGCCAGGGTGCAACAGCGGTGTAGGGGGAAACCGCAGTGTTTAATACTTCTCCAGCAACGCTCCGAACCCGTAAATCTTATCGTCGATGCCGTTTTGACGCAGTGCATACCAATAGGTCGCGGTGTTGATCGCGATCACCGGTTTATCCAACCAGAATTCAGCCATGGCGGCCAATCGTGCCATGGCCAGATTAGTCCCACATTGAACGATCGCATCCACTTTGGCGGCGTTCAATTCAATGATCGCGTCGCGTAGTTCTTTTTCACCGACATGTGCTATCAACACTGGGCTTTGGCAGCGCAGGCCTTTCAGAGCCGCTACTTCGTAACCGCAGTCGATGAAGAACTTACGGACCTGTTCGTCACCGACCGGCATGTAAGGCGTCAATACCGCGATGCGTTTGATCCCGCCGTAGGTAGTCAACGCAGCCTGACAGGCATCAGAACCTAACGTGACACCGACGCCAGCGCGCTGTTCCATTTTTTCCTGTAACCGTTTGCTGCCATCCAATCCGTCCCAAAAGGTCTCAGCGGACATACCCATAATGACGTGATCGGGGCTGGAGCTCATGATGGCGTCAATGGCTGGGTCGCAGGCGCCGCGGATATTGTCTAGCATAATCATGAAACTTTCGTCGTCGGTGACTGTAGTGTCAGGGATGATCACTCTGGAGAAATGGTTGGTTACACCGTGCGGTGTCATCGCTTCGTACTCGGGTTGCACCGATGTGTTGGTAGAGGGTGCGATGACGCCGAACTTCATGCGGTAACCGAGTGAATCAACCATTATCCATTGTCTGCCTAATCAGCCGTACTCGTTAGTGGTCCAATCGGCATTGGAGCAGTGGCCACACTTGCTGCTCGAAATTGGCTAGGTCTTTACGAAAATCCGGGAAAGCAAGCATCACCGCGGCAACGTCGGTTTCCTCGGAGATACGGTTGAAGTAATCGGCAATGGTTTGATAAGAGCCAACCAGCGTCGGCAAGCCCATGAACATTGCTTTCTCCTTCAAAGTGCGCGACATCCCCTCGGATTGATCGAGTTCGGCCTGTCCTATGATGGTTCTGAGCGCAGGTTCATCAGCGCCGTCGACAATGTAGTCGAAATAGGCTTGCGCTTCTTTATCCGTTTCGGCCGCGAAAACATTGTTCAAGGCAATGGTACCGACGTTACGACCGACTTTTGCTGCTTCGTCGGAAAGTGCTAGACCGATCTCTTTGAGTTTGTCGATGTCGCCGATGACGAAGTTACGATCGCCTAGCGCCGCTGTGAACTCAAGGCCGCGACCCGATTGACCCGCGCACACTACCGGAATGTCACGGGATGGTAGCGGTTTGCATTGGCACTGGTCGAGTTTGAAATATTGTCCTTTGAAATCGGAGCTGCCGGTTTCCCACAATTCTTTCAGAATAGTCACGTATTCGGTGGCGTAGTCGTAGCGCGAACCGAAATGTTCATCGCCGGGCCACAATCCCATTTGCTGATATTCGTCCTTGTACCAGCCCGATACGATGTTGAGACCGAACCTTCCTTTGCTCATGTGATCGATGGTCACGGCCATCCGCGCGCAAATCGCTGGGTGCATGGTCAACGTCGCGATCGATGGATACAGTTCGATGCGTTCTGTGACGGTTGCGAGTCCTGCCATCAAAGCATAAGAGTCTTGCGCGTAATCCCAGTATTCGGTTTCACCGCCGAAACCCCGATGTTTGATCATCGAAAGAGCAAACTCGAACCCCATGCGCTCGCATCGCTGGGTAACGTCGAGATTCAATTCCCAAGTTGGCATGGCCTGTGCGGTGGTTTTAGACGCAATGAAACCGTTTTTCGCGATCGGTAAGAAGATGCCGAATTCGAGATGGCGCATAATTCAGGTTCTTTGTTTTGGGCTTTGCTTAGTCCAACCCCGCCCTACGGACGTCGGGGTTCGTTCACGACATCTTGAGAATGCGTTTGACGTCCCACAGGCTTTCGGCGCCGTAGTTTTTGAGATCGTTGGTGAGTTGCTCGGGGCACCATTCTAGCAGTGCCGGCTGAAAGCTCTCGCGTTGCTTTACGCGGTTGAACCAATCAGTTACTCGCGGTCTCGTCCTCTCCCATAATTCTGACATGCTCAGCATGTCTAGGCGATTTATATAAGGCGTCATGCCGATATCAGCAAGCGAGTAGCTGTCACCTGCGAGCCAGGGGTGATCTGTGAGCGTTGCTTCCATTTTTGACAGATACGCGTCGTAGAGCTTCACCTTTTGCGCTACGTCGGGGGCATAGAAACCTTGCTCGACATATTTCTTTTTTCGTTCTGGCCAGTCCGCTGTTACCGATATCGCCGGCGTTGCGTTCAAGAACTCCCGCACTTTATCGGGGCCCATCTTTCGGATTATATGTCGATGGCAGGACACGAACGTGGTCGCGCCACAAGCGGGATGAACATCTTCGTCGATCGCTTTGGTCCAAAGACGCATTTTGACCAGATCGAGCGGGTTAGTTGGACGCAACTTGGGTTCGGGAAAAACGTCATCCAGATACTCGCAAATCAAGGTCGATTCGACGATGATTTTTCCATCATGTAGGAGGGTCGGGACGACCGCTTTAGGATTTAATTTTACGTAAGTTGGGTCGAATTGGTCGCCTTTTAAGATATCCAGATAATGGCCTTCCCACTCAAGTCCTTTTTCATAGAGCGCAATGCGCACTTTCGCGGCACAAACCGAACTTCCGTGATGGTAAAGCTCGAGCATGGTTTTCTAGTCCGCGTAGGAGCGATAGGGTGGAGGATTGTACAAGTTTTTGGTCGTGGTTAGCATTAGGGTGCCTCAATAGGAGGGGTATTAATGAACGCTTTGATGCAATGTTTTTTTCTGGGTCTAGTTTGTCTCGCCACTCTGGCTGAAGCGAAAGGCCTCTCGCCGACAAAGGCGACAGCGCACAGTTGGGTAGATACTAATCGACAACAACTCGTCGACGTCAATCAAGCCATCTGGGGTCTAGCCGAGCTCGGACTAGAGGAAACGCAGTCCTCGGAGCGGTTGGCGACGTGGTTGTCCACCAATGGCTTCGACGTCAAAATCGGTGTGGCTGATATGCCAACAGCATTCGTCGCCGAATACGGTTCGGGCAAACCTGTCATCGGTATCCTTGCCGAGTTCGACGCTTTGCCCGGCTTATCGCAGCAAGCAGTGCCGTTTCGCAGTGCGAGAGAAGTTGAAGGCGCGGGTCATGGTTGTGGCCATAGCTTGTTCGGCACGGCTAGCTCTGCCGCTGCAATCGCCATTAGGAACGCGATGGAGACGCACAAGCTAAAGGGTACAGTTCGCCTTTATGGCACTCCGGCTGAGGAAACACTGATTGGGAAGGTGTATATGACGAAAGCGGGGCTTTTCGATGATGTTGACGCTGTCCTTGGCTGGCACCCATCCAGTAAAACGAAGACCGGATATTCTACCTCGTTAGCCATGGTATCTTTGAAGTTCATTTTTTCTGGAGTGTCGGCGCACGCGGCCGCATATCCCGAGCACGGCAAGAGCGCGCTTGATGCGGTCGAGCTTATGAACGTCGGGGTAAACTATATGCGCGAACACATCAAAGACGACGCGCGCATTCATTACGTTATTACCGATGGCGGAGGAGCGCCTAACGTCGTTCCCGCAAAAACAGAAGTTTGGTATTACATCCGGGCCCTGGCGCACAAAGACGTCGAAAAATATTATCGCTGGATCGTCGATATTGCTGACGGCGCGGCGCAGATGACGCGCACGACAGTTGAGCATCGGCTAGACACCGATACGCATGAGGTGTTGCCGAACCGAGCGCTGGCCGAACTGGTGCACGCCAACCTTACGTTGGTTGGACCGCCGAACTTCGACAGTGAAGACAGCGCCTTCGCAGGCAAATTGCAAAAAGCGTTTTCCAAGGAATCAGCCTTTGAATTCGAGCGAGAGCTTGAGAAAGAAGTGTTGCCGCTCCCTGATGAACCAGAACAGGGTTCGGCGTCCACCGATACCGGTGAGATCAGTTGGAAGGTACCGACGGCCGGTTTTCAGGTCGCGAGTTACCCGAGCGGGGTGCCCATACATACGTGGGCCGTAGTGGCTTCGGCTGGTAGTTCGTTGGGGCAGAAAGCAATGATGGTTGCGGCAAAGACATTGGCCGGAACGGGAATCGATCTGTTGATGTCGCCGCAATATATCGAAACGGCGCGAGCGGAATTCCAAAACCGGATTAAAGGCATCGAGTTTGTTTCTTTGCTACCGGCAGATCAAAAGCCACCGTTGTCGATACGCTGAGAGATCGAGACTTCGTTTTGGACCGTCACCCTAACCATTTTCCTTTGGCCTCCTTGGAGGAAACCCGGGCTGAGAGCGACGGGTCGCTAATGGCAGGTTAAAGCCTGCTCCGCTTCCACGAAGTCGAAGGTTCTAGACGACCCCGAATGCGATCATTGCGTCAGCGACTTTTACGAAGCCTGCCAGATTTGCGCCCTTGACATAGTCGACGTAATCACCTTCGGTGCCGTATTGCACGCACTTTTCATGAATACCGTGCATAGTAGCTTGCAGTCTTGTGTCGACCTCTTCGCGGGACCAGGAGATCCGACCCGAGTTCTGGCTCTGTTCTAGGCCCGATACGGCAACACCGCCGGCGTTTGCGGCTTTGGCCGGTGCGAACAGCACTTTGGCTTCCAGAAATTTGTGCACACCCTCCAGCGTTGTCGGCATATTAGCTCCTTCCGAAACTGCCATAACGCCGTTCGTGACCATGGTGGCGGCATCGTCTCCGTCGAGTTCGTTCTGTGTGGCCGATGGAAAGGCTAAATCCGATTTAACACCCCAGGGCCGTTTGCCATCGTGGTACTCGCCGCCGAACTTATCCACGTATTCAGAAATACGTCCGCGCCGCACCTCTTTTAATTCCTTAACCCAGGTGAGTTTTTCCAGATCTATGCCGTTTGGGTCGTGAATAAAACCACCGGAATCCGAAAGCGTAAGTACCTTGGCGCCGAGGTGATTCAGCTTTTCAGCGGTGTAGGTAGCGACGTTTCCAGATCCGGAAACGATTGCCGTTTTACCCTCGATGGCTTCACCGCGATGAGCCAGCATGTCTTTCATGAAATAGACTGAGCCGTAACCGGTCGCCTCAGTGCGCATTAGGCTGCCACCGAACGATAATCCCTTGCCAGTCAGCACACCGGTAAACCGGTTCTCTAGGCGCTTGTACTGCCCGAACATATAGCCGATCTCACGGGCACCAACGCCGATGTCACCTGCGGGCACATCAGTATCCTCGCCGATATGCCGCGCTAACTCGGTCATCAGCGACTGGCAGAACCGCATCACCTCGCTGTCGCTTTTACCCTTCGGGTTAAAATTGGAACCGCCTTTACCACCACCCATGGGTAGGCCGGTGAGAGAGTTTTTAAAACACTGCTCAAATCCGAGGAATTTGAGCACACTCTGAGTCACGGACGGATGAAAACGCATGCCGCCCTTGTAGGGTCCGATGGCATTGTTGAATTGCACTCGCCATGCGCGGTTTGCGCGGGTGTTCCCGGCGTCGTCCTCCCAACTGACGCGAAATATGATGATCCTGTCGGGTTCCGTCATGCGCTCCAGGATTTGTGCCTTTCGATAGACTTCGTGATCAAGCACAAAAGGCATCACTGTCTCGACGACCTCCTGCACGGCCTGGTGAAATTCGTTCTCGTGGGGATTGCGTCGGACCAGACCGGTCATGAAATGTTCGACTTCGTTTTTTACTGTGTCGTTTGATGCCATCTGAAACTCCTCCTGTGCGCGCGTTCGACAGTCGTCTTTGCTTGGCAGCTTGCGAACTGAGTCCAATCGATTATAGACGATTGGCTGCTCCGCAGGGGAGCGTAGGGATTGGTGGACAGTAGAGCGATCTCATTACCGACAAGCCTTTCAGTCAAAGTCTGAGACACAACTAGAGGCGCACTTTAGACTGTGAATGGGTATCTCTGGTTTTCGCTAGCTGAGGTTTTATCCGACAGCTTCTGTAGTTCGGCCTACTTTGCAGGTTGCATAGGCGAGCCCGGCGGAGCCGAGGTGCGATCAGCAGTAAGGCGATCGTAGAATCCGTCGATGTCGGAACCATGGAATCTCGCTACTCTATCTGATGGTGCCAGCGGTTCGTCGTAGAAAAACTTGGGTAGCTCATCGTCTTCGCTGGAGAAACCGGCCGCTTCGTTGAAAGCGAATTCCATTTTTAAAGTTTCAGTTCCGATGTCGCTCATAAACGATCCGTCCAGCGAGGTTCCGATCGCACTGTTGATTGTAGTGGCGATGAATTCGGCATTCGGGTTGGTCACCGAGCGACCGAACACGCAAAAGCCGATAGAATCGTGCGCCGCCATATTTATCTGCGCATCCAGGCTCAAGTTCGCGAGTTCCTCGAAATCCTTGTCGAATGATTCGTAGCGCGGGACGTTGCCGGCGGTGTGATCCGCGCCTTGCGCGCTGCTCATCATAGAGATCCCGGTTATCTCAATAACTCGTGGATCATAAGCGCTGATGGCTTGTTTCTTGACAACAGGTACGCGCTGCACACCATAGTGAGCGCCGACACGGGCGGTTGCCTGCGCCCAGAGCTTTCCGTTCTCGGTACCCCTACCTATTTCATCTAGCGCGCTCATCATCCAGTCGAAGTCTCCGAACTTGGCGAGCCCGGCATCCATGAGCACGGCGAGCGTAGCGCCGGCTTCAATTGTGTCTATGCCGAGATCGTTTGCCAGCCCATTCAAACGGGCAAGTTCGTCCGGTTCGGCGATTCCGCAGTTGGTGCCGAGTAGGCACAAGGTCTCGTATTCGATCGGTGAAGCGATCTCCTCTCCGTGCTCATCGACGTAGACGTTGCTGCACTGGATGACACAGCCTGGCATACAGGCGTGTGCGTGTTTGCCGCCGCGTGATTCATTCAGTTCGCGGATATGTCCGCCGCCCATGCGAAATGTCCCCTCATCAGTGTCGGTATGCTGACCAGAGGTAAAATTGCGTGTTGGTAATCCTCCAATGTGATTGGTGTAATCAGCCATAGCCATGGTGCCGATGTCGTGCATGACGCCAATCGCAGTATCTTCCTGCAATTTCTTAGCGTAGACGCGAACGTTATTAACGACGTCTTTCTTGTCGACCAACTCGGGCATCTTGGCGAGATCGACTACTATCGCTTTGACTTTCTTGCTACCCATTACCGCGCCGACACCACCGCGGGCAGCTAGGCGTGCAGGGCGACCCTCATTGTCATTGAACGAGATGCCTGCCAGTAGCCCTTGATACTCGCCAACAGGGCCGCACAGACCGTAGGCTATTTTCTTACCGTAGTTGTCGAATAGCAGTGCTGACGCTTCCGTGTTCCGTTTACCCATGTACGGTGCGGCTGAGTCGAATTCGATTCTGCCGTCGCCACGGAAATGGATTACCACCCAGTTTTCAGAAATTCCATGCAGGGTCACGCCAGCAATATGCTGCTGCGCCAGTCCATAGGCGAACCGTCCGCCGCCGTTGGCTTCCTTGATACCGCCAGTGAGCGGACTCTTACAACCGACGCTGATTCGGTTGGCATTGGAGAAGCTGGTACCGGCGAGCGGGCCGGCGGAGAAGATCAAGGGATTGTCGGGCCCCAGCGGCTCGACCGTAGCAGCGTTCTCTGCAAGCAAGGTCTTGGCTATTAGATGGCGGCCAGCGCGCACCAAGTCGTCGCCGTCGAGATCTTTGGAATCGACGTTTCGTGTACTCAATTGGATATCAAGGTACTTACGCATTTGGTTTCCTCAAGAATGTGAATTCTCGCGTCTTGTGGCATGGGTGTGTACGGCGGCCAGCCGTCCAGGTTTTGGCATTGTACGATACCACTGTAAGAATGCCGATTGACGCAGTGATTTGGCCTGTAGAACCATATTCAAGGTGTTTGTGCCACTTAAAAATTCTCGACCCAGGGTCTGAGTTCGATCTCCCAAGTCCATGCGCTTCGATGTTGGCGGTGAATGGCGAGGTAGCTTTTGGCGATCTCATCCGGATGTAGCATGGCATCATCGCCTTGACTGGCGTCGAGCGCGTCTCCGGAGAGTTTTTCGATGCCTCCGTCTATGACGAAATGAGCGACATGGATGTTCTCAGGCTGTAGTTCTCTCGCTAGGCTCTGCGCTAGGCCGCGCAAGCCGAACTTTCCCATTGCGAAACATGAGGAGTTTGCGTAACCCTTTACACTTGCAGAGGCGCCGGTCAACAAGATGCTGCCGCTGCCCCGAATCATCATTTGCCGCGCTGCTTGTTGGGCAACCAGGAAGCCCCCGTAACAGCTCGTCAAAGTGGCCTCCAGCACCGCCTCTGGGTCGAGTCCGATTACCGGACCACGCACTCGCCCGCTGGCATTGTAGACAACAACATCTGGTTCGCCGATTTCATCGCTCATGTTCTTGAAGAGTTTGGACACTGCTGAAGGATCGGTAGCGTCGCAGTGAAACGCGTGGCCGGAGATCTCGCTTGCCAACGCATTCAGTTTGGAAGGCATGCGCGAGGCAACACCAACGCGCATACCCTCGCTGGCAAATAGTCTTGCCAGCGATGCGCTCAAGCCTTCACCGGTACCGACGATCAAAGCGGATTCACTCATGTTTGTCCTCCCGTCATTGCAGATTATTGTGACACATCCTGGTGACCAACATCGTTGCGGGGGAGTTCAAAGATTCACCGAAACGGGCCGGCGCACGTACAATATGTTCTCTAGGAGGGCGTTGTGGCAATAAACGAATCAGCGAGGTCAGCGTGAGTGGTGCAGCGGTAATCACCGCCGCGGTATTGGCGGTCGTTTTAGTGATACTGAACAGGGTCCAACGGGCACCTGACGTGGTGCTATGGGGCGGTGTCGGCATGCTTATGGTTATACCAGTGCTGGATCCAGCGACCGGCTGGCAAATCGGAGTGCTTGATGCGCGTGAAGCCCTAGGCGGACTCGCTAACGAGGGTGTCGCAACCATTGCGGTGCTATTCATCGTCGCTGCTGGTATGCGTGAGGCTGGCGCACTTAATTGGATAGTACAGAGAATAGTGGGAACATCGGGTTCGCAAATCGCCGCGCAGAACCGATTGGTCTGGCCGATCGCGCTCTTGAGCGGTTTCCTAAACAACACACCGTTAGTTGCAATGCTCTTACCCGCTACGGATGATTGGGCCAAGCGTAATGGGATGTCGGTGTCCAAATTGCTACTGCCACTTTCCTATGCATCTATCCTGGGCGGGGCGTGTACCATGATCGGGACCAGCACTAACCTGATTGTCAACGGCTGGTTGATCGATAAACTCGAGCATCCGGGCCTGGGAATGTTTTCCATCTCGATTGTGGTGGCACCCATAGCTGTTGTCGGCATCGCTGTCACGTTGTTTACCAGTCGCTGGCTATTGGTGGACCGCAAGCCGGTCTTCGCCGTTGGCGATGACGCACGCCATTACACTGTTGAGATGATCGTGGACGGCGAAGGGGATCTTGGTGGCCGCAGCATCGAAGAGGCCGGGTTACGAGGGCTACCGGGTCTGTTCCTGATCGAGATCGATCGAGACGGTGAAGTGCTTCCCGCTGTGTCTGCCAATGTGCGTTTGCACAGCGGTGACCGGCTCATCTTTGCCGGAATTATCGACTCTGTGATCGATCTGCAAAAGATTGCCGGTTTGCGCCCAGCCACCGATCAGGTTTTCAAGCTCGACGAACCGCGCCACAATCGTGCACTGGTCGAAGCGGTCGTCAGCAACACGTGCCCGCTTGTTGGTAAGACTATCAAAGAGGGCAGATTCCGGACTGTCTATAATGCTGCGGTTATCGCCGTCGCCCGAAACGGCGAAACCATAGATCGTAAGATCGGGGCTATCCGACTGCGTGCTGGGGATACCTTACTGTTGGAAACACGGGCCAGCTTTGCCGAGCAACAGCGCAACCGGCGGGATTTCTATCTGGTTAGTAAGGTCGCTGACGGGAGCCCAGTGGATTCTGGTAAAGCACCGGTCGCATTTACCATACTGATCGTCATGGTCCTCTCGGTTACGTTAGGCTTGCTGTCGATGTTACAGGCTGGGATGGTGGCCGCTGGATTAATGATCATAAGCCGCTGTTGTGATGTGAGTGCCGCACAGCGCGCGGTGGATTGGCAGGTGCTGTTGGTAATCGCAGCGGCGCTGGGATTCGGCAATGCGCTTGAGGTGAGCGGCCTAGCGAGTACGCTTGGCGACTTGTTGTATGATGGTTTTGGCAGCAGCCCGACCCTGATGCTGGCAGCCATTTACGCGCTCGCGATGATTCTAGCTAGTCTGATTACCGCGAAAGCCGCAGCAGTGTTAGTGCTGCCGATGGCAGTCGCCGCCGCCGGGCAATTACAGGTGTCATACATGCCTTATGTCATCGCCGTGATGATCGCTTCATCGACGTCGGTTGCTACCCCGATCGGCTATCCAACTAATCTCATGGTCTACGGACCCGGCGGTTATAAGTTTTCCGATTACATTAGGATGGGCGTGCCGTTGTCACTTATCATCTGGGCGATGGCGGTATATTTGATACCGATGGTGTGGTCGTTTTGACTACCGGTTGGATTATTGATTCGATTACGACCTTAACAAAAACAGCCCGGGAGCTAACAAAATGATATTGAAAGACAAAGTGGCAATCATTACAGGTTCGGCCGGTGGGATCGGCGCGGCCTACGCACTTGGTTACGCCAAAGAAGGCGCGAAACTCGTGATTAGCGATATCGTAGATGGCGCTGAAACGGTCGCAGCGGTTGAGAACACAGGAACCGAGGCGATCTTTGTAAAATGCGATATCAGTAAACAGGAAGAGTGCGATGCATTAACGAAAGCGGCTATGGATCGCTTTGGTAAGATCGATGTCCTTATAAACAACGCTGCACATTTCGGCGGTCTTGTGTTACGTCCGTTTACGGAAATCAGCTCGGAAGAATGGAACAAAGTAATGGAGGTTAATACCACCGGCCCATTTCAGTGCTGCAAATCAGTGTTTCCCTACATGAAAGATGGAGGTGGCGGTAAGATCGTTAACATCTCCTCTGCATCGGTACTCGAAGGCGCCCCTGGCATGCCGCACTACGTGTGTTCCAAGGCTGCGGTGATGGCGCTGACCCGTGTCCTGGCCCGCGAAATGGGGCCTCATAACATCAGCGTTAACTCCATTATGCCTGGCTACACGATGTCGGACGCTGGTGACCGAATAAATAAGGACAAACAATTTGACATGCCTGATATAGATGACATCCAGATGCCTATGCGTTGCCTCAAGCGCACACCGATGCCGGAAGATCTCGTCGGCACCGCTATCTACCTGGGCAGTGATCTGTGTGGACTGGTCACTGGACAGATAATCGTCCACGACGGCGGTCTGACCTTCCACTAATCATTGACGTTGTTTGGGGACGGTAGCTGTAAGGGCAGCCTTCAGGCCGCGAATAGCGGAGGCACATCTTTCGCCGGCTGAAGGCTCCCCACATTTTTAGAGTTGCATGTCGATGGTACTGCCTATCCGGACTGCCTGGT
>CAZBOQ010000268.1:0-2168 GCA_964493555.1 uncultured Gammaproteobacteria bacterium
TTCTGGAAGTCCCGCAACACGCCCCATGTTCTCGGCAATGCGTTTGATGCCGTCCAGTAACAGCTGCCGCGTCGCCCGACTAGTGTTGCGGACCGTCAGTTGTAGGCGCGCACTGTCAGAAATAATGTTGTGTTTGCTTCCCGAATGAAATGAACCAACGGTCACTACACCGGGCGCCCGTGGCGACAGCTCTCTAGCGACCAGCGTCTGCAACGAGAGCACGATCTGGCTACCGAGCACAATCGGATCCTTGCCATGGTGCGGAGCCGCACCGTGCGTGCCGATCCCATGAATAATTATGTCTACCGTATCCGCACCAGCATAAGGACTACCCTCAGAAACATTAATCTTGCCGGCAACGTTACGCGAGCTCACATGAAAGCCGAGCACATAATCTGGCAGCCCGAAGCGCTGCCATAGACGATCGGCTTTCATTGCCTTCGCGCCGAGCACGCGCTCTTCTGCGGGCTGCACCACCATCATCAAGGTCCCACGCCATTCTGCTTTACGAGCAACCATCATGCGCGCCGTACCTACCATACTGGTGATGTGCACGTCGTGACCGCATGCGTGCATGGTGGGGACGATGTTGCCGGTGATGGGATCCTTTTGCGTTTTCTGCGAGGCGTATGCGAGCCCAGTTTTTTCTTTAATCGGCAATCCATCCATATCCGCACGCATCATGACCATCGGGCCCAAGCCATTTTTAAGGATCGCGACGACACCGTTACCACCGACGCCTTCAGTAACGTCAAAACCTACCGAACCAAGTTCGCTCGCCATGCGTTTTGCGGTGTCGATCTCAAGCAGCGACAGTTCTGGATTACGGTGAAAATGCTCGAACAGGCTTATCAGGTGATCATCATAGTCCCTGTTGATGTCTGCGTGCAGCTCACTGGCATTGGTCTGAAAAAATACGAGAAAATATGCAACGAACTGGAGTTGTAATGCTTTTTTCATCAACACCTCCTTACTGTCCCAATCGACTGTCGTGCAGAGCGTTACAAACCCCAACAGAGTCCTGTAGTGCTCGCAAATTTTTCGGTTCAAGCCGAAAGCGCAAAACCCTCGTAACCGTTAGCCACAATCTCTTCGCACTTCTCAACGTAAGGCGGATAGCCAATGTACGGCATAAACACTCGTGGTTTACCTGGGATATTCGAACCGAGATACCAGGAGTTACACGAAGTAAATAGGGTCTGGCTAGCGACTTCGTTAACCGTCACCAACCACTCATCCTCCGCTTCAACAAACGGTTCTATCCGAGTTAGCTCGTTCTTACCAAGGTAATCCACACACTCTGCGATCCAGTTCACATGTTGCTCAATACTCGGCAACATGTTGGTCAAAACCGACGGGCTGCCGGGACAGGTAATCGTGAACATGTTCGGAAACCCAGAAACGCCTAGCCCTAAATATGCGCGCGGTCCATCCGCCCACTTCTCGCCCAACTTCACCCCTCCTGAACCGCGAACATCGATCTTCAAAAGCGCCCCAGTCATAGCATCGAAACCAGTCGCGAAAACAATGGCGTCAACTTGGTAGTCCTGCCCGTTTGTTGTCAGACCGTCTCGATTGATCCGTTCGATTGGTGCGCCGCTGATGTCAACTAGTGTTACGTTCTCGCGGTTGTATGTCTGGTAGTAACCGGTATCTACACACAGGCGTTTACAACCGAAGGTGTTTTTCGGCGCCAATAAGTCGGCGACCGTCTTATCGTCAACCAGATTATGGATTTTTCCATGAATAAACTCGATGGCGGCTGCGTTGGCCTCCCGATCAAGGATCAGATCGGCAAAGGAACCAAGAAATGGCAAGCCCCCACCCTTGTCCCACTGCGTTTGAAACCGTCTCCTGCGCTCCTCTGGCTCTAGGTCCATGGCGAGTTCGTCACTTATAACCATCGACGCACCGAATGGTTGGGCACTGTTACTCTGGCGAAATCCGGCGTAGTCCGCCTTAACGCGTTGTTCGACGGCCGGGTCAAGTGGCCCGTCATGTCCTGGCACTGAGTAGTTCGCAGTACGCTGAAACACAAACAAATGAGCGGCCTGCTTGGCGATCACTGGGATAGCTTGGATGGCCGAAGAACCAGTACCGTTCACCGCATCTCGCATCGCTGTGAAATCAATTTTTTCGTGTGGCGAATTTCCAGTGTGGTACAATCT
>CAZBOQ010000269.1:0-4746 GCA_964493555.1 uncultured Gammaproteobacteria bacterium
TCGTTTGATGAGCTCAAGTCTGCCTTGGCGCTCGATGAGCAAACGCTGCAAGACGCATTGGCGACCGCGCCGATCGCGCAACTCGGCGACGACCTAGTTATGGACCAAGGCGTACATGATCAACTGCGTGGCGAAATTGTAACCACAATTGAACACTATCATGAGGAGCATCGTACCCATGCAGGCATTGACATTCAGGAGGTTAAGCGAGAATTGACTGTAGCAACGAGCACGCAATCGTTCGATCGCCTCATTGCCAATCTTGCCGAAGCCGGAATCATCGAGAGCGGACAGAGCCTCCTTCGCATCGCTGGCTTTGATCCTTTTCGCAATCTCGCACGTAATGACCAACAGACGGTCGCGGAAATCGAAGCAGCCTTCCTCGACGGCGGTATGGCACCACCAGCACTGGACGTTGTTTTAGATGGCGATCGCAATAAAAAAAACCTGTACAGATTGTTGTCCGACAATAAACGACTGGTGGTTTTGAAAACGGTAGAACGCGGCAAACCGATGGTCTTCCACCGCAAAACTCTGCGACGCATCGTTGATTTACTCGCGGAGCATTACCCGAACCAAAAGGAATTCACGGTGTCTGAGGCGCGCACTGTCCTCGGCTCAACGCGCAAGTACATAATACCGTTGATGGAACACTTCGATACTACAGGGGTAACTATCCGGAACGGCGACTATCGGCGCCTGCGCGAGCAGCGTTAAGGAAGAGCATATAGAGGAGGTGAATGGAGCCTGGTGACTCCCCTGGTCTTCAAAACCAGTGACTCGTTGAACACGAGTGGTGGGTTCGATTCCCATCCACCTCCGCCACTTTTTTGTGGCTAAAAAGTGACCATCCAGTCCATGGTGAGAGCTCATCTATATTAGAGCGTTTATTCAGAGGGTTACGACTGCTACCCAGATGTATCAAAAATTTGATGTGCTTTTTATAATTTATTCAATTGGTCACGATACGTAGCTAAATCGAAATATCAGTGCAGAGCATAAATTCCTACCAATATGTTAGATTGCACTATAGGTAATATAGAAATGCCTTATCTACCGAACGAGCTGCGCTGGATCTCCTGTCAGATAGTACTTTTAAGTATTCCCGCGTGAGAACTTGTATATCGGTTTTTTCGAAGACTTCGTAGCAACACCACAGGCGTTTATGAATGATATATTTCTATTTCTCGGGATCGAAGAATGAGATGACTTAGGTGCTAACATATCTTTCAAGTTAAATTCCCAACGCAACGGCGCGGTTCCTTCGAAAGCACGAGCCTGGCTGATAAAAACATTCCTACCATCGATCCTGGACCTGGAAGAACTGCTGGAGAAAGATCTTTCTGGATGGAAGCGGATCCATTCCAATTAGCCGATAGCAAGAACCAACTGCCAAATGCCTGATACTGTCTGGTCACTCTATCTGGTAAGAACACGAAATGGAGACCTGTACACCGGCATTGCTACTGATGTTGAAAGACGCTTTACCGAACATCAAAGCGGCGGCTCAAAGGGATCGAAATATTTGCGCTCAAAAGGCCCTTTAGAACTCGTTTATCGCGCCACGATCGGTACGCGCAGTTTGGCGAGCAAAGCTGAAGCGCGGATACGCAGGCTACCTAAGCAAAAGAAGGAAAAATTGGTGCGCGGGGCGACAACAACAGCCGAATTGCTTTTAATTCTAAATATCTAATCAGTTACTGGGCGTAAAGTTCCGACTCTCTCGAGGGTTACCTTCATTACGAATATCCGCAGTCTCTGTTCTCTGCTCCTCTATTTGCTACGCGTGGAAACGTCAACGTTTGCAAGCGCCAACGACATCAGCGGTCACGACCCTGGCCTTGTCTGCCAGCATCGAGTCAACCTCAAAAGCGAAACGGTTCATCGCGCGCTGCGTCACAACTCCACGTGTATCTGTTAATACCCAAAATTCTCCGCCATGATTTCCGCGATCAACTGGGTCGCATCATAGACATCAACATAGCGGGTATAGAGAGGCGCAAAACCAAAGCGCAACACGTTGGGCGGGCGAAAGTCGCCGGTAACACCGTTCGCTACCAATTCCCGCGTGATGCTTTCACCTCGAGCGTGGCGAAGCGACACCTGCGCTCCTCGCCGCGTACTGTCGCGTGGACAGGCAAGCTCGAATTCATAGTCAGCACACACCTCGTCAATCCTCTGAAGAAAAAGATCACCCAGACGGCGCGCCTTTCCACTAGCCAGGCGAATGTCAGCCTGGCGAATACTGTCAACGCCCGCCTCGAGCAACCGCAACGCTACAACGGGCGGTGTACCGGTCAGGTTTCTTTTCATTCCTTCACCTGGACGATAGGCATCGCTGAAATCAAAAGGCGCTGCATGCCCCATCCAACCAGACAGCACCGGCTGCACATCGTCGTGCAATGCCTTCGCCACATACAGAAATGCAGGCGCGCCCGGTCCGCCGTTAAGAAACTTGTACCCACAACCGGCTGCGAAGTCGACGCCGCATGCATTGAGGTCCAACTCAACTGCTCCAGCGCTGTGGCTCAAATCCCAAATCACCAACGCACCGGCTCCATGGGTACGTGTGGTTATTCTCGCCATATCGTGGACTTCCCCACTTCGATAATTAACGTGCGTAAGTAAAATTAGAGCCACGTCTTCATCGATCGCAGCCTCCAATTCACTGCGCGGAACCGTGCGTAATTCAATACCATTGCCTAGAAAATTGGCCAGACCTTCCAACATATAAATATCGGTCGGGAAGTTTCCAGCTTCAGACAGCACAACGCGCCGTCCGGGGCGCATAGCCACCGCCGCAGCCACCAGCTTGAAGAGATTAATAGAGGTCGAGTCGGCGACAATGACTTCGTCGGGCTGCGCACCGATCAAACCTGCTATTTTTCCGCCGACACGCTGAGGCAAACTCATCCACTCATGTTTGCTCCAGGAGGTAATGAGATCGTTCCCCCACTGCACGCGCACTACTTCATCCAAAACCCGCATCGCCGCCTTCGGGAGCGCACCCAACGAGTTTCCGTCAAGATAGATGCCGTCATCAGGCAACTGAAAGGTATTGCGCCAGCTCGCGAGCTCGTCGTTCGCATCAAGCGCCTCGAAATCGGCTCTACTCAGCACGTCGGTTCGTAGTTAAATTGGGGTAGCGAGAAGGATGGGAATACCGGCGGTATCGGCAATCACAATGCGCTCTTTAAAACGCGGTTGTGCATCGACGATCACCACTTTATCTAGATATTTGCCCACACTGAAAAGACTGGAACGCCCTTCCGTTGTGGTCTGGTAAAGAGAATATGAAGAATGCACGTCGTACACCCCATCGACGACACCTAGCACCCGAACACTGGAAACGAGGTGTCGATCGTAGTGAATATTGTAGATATTTGCCTCACGTAGCGATGCAACACGGTCGCGCAACATACTAAGGCAATCACAGAACACTATTGAGATGGGTAAATCTTCATCGTAATTTTCACGGGTGGTAATCCTATAAATGCCATCGTCTACGAACAACTCCGCCCAATCTTCCAGCGCATCATCGTCGATTAGCCTAGCAGCGTCGGCGATGAGGTCTTCAATTTTTGCTCTAACCTCAAGCGTGATCCCATCCACTTAAGTGACCTCAAAGCCCATGAGGCGGCAATATTCTCGCCACATGCCCCGGATCGAAGTCTCGGTGACTAGGTGATCGATCGAATCGATTTCGCCACCGCCACCCATTTCTAACAGCGATTGCCGATCGACGGAGTGAGCAGCATTGTCTTGGACCAATCGCGCCGCCTCTCCGTCTTCCATGGAGATGTAACCGGCCGGACCGATGAGATTGGCCTGCTTCAAACGCATTTGCTCCATTTCAGCATCGTCATCGACATAGCCGAAATACGTCCATAGAAGTTCAAATTCATCTACCGCGTGCGGAATGATTTTACGGGTCGCCAGGGTGTTGGTTATCTGTTGTACAACGACGCTGGGAAAGGCTTGTACGATCAAGGTCGAAATGCCGTCTTCAAACTCCTTACATCCAGCGAGCACTGATGGATCGCGCAATTTTACTTCGTCATCTCCTTTTTCAAGGTTATTAAAACGCGTATCAGAGACAGCCTCGGTCAGCGCCTCACTGTCATCCGTCCCAATCCGCGCGTGAATGGCGCTATGCATACCGGTCTTATCTAAATCAACACCGCCCACCTGGGTGGAACGATACATACCGAAGGTCGCATGAAAAAGATGCAGAAGTGCACCGTGGTACGGATCCTTAGTATTCTCGCAATACAGTTTCCAATTCGCTGGAACGACCTGTCTCGCATAACCAAGTACTGTGATTGGTCTCTCGAAAAGCCGGTCTAGATACTTGCACAGCGGTTTATCCAGAAATTCGGCAAGCGGCTCAACTTTGTCACTGAACGTGGCGAACACCACGCCTTGGTAAGATTCCACCCGAAGCTTCTGTAGCCCATTGGCGGCGCGGTCGAAATCATCCGGCATACCACCAGCGCCGCGGATCCCCTTCATATAGGGAACGCCGACTAGATCGCCGTCCAACGAATAGGACCACTGATGATAAACACACAAGAATCGTTTGGTCGCACCGTGCCGCTCGCGACAAACGGTTGCACCCCGGTGCGCACAACGATTTACAAACGCCTTGATTCGTCCTTCAGCGTTACGCGTCAGGACGACGGGAGTATCGCCGACGTATGACGTAATGAATGAGCCAGGATTCGGGATCTCCGCCTCGAGACCTAG
>CAZBOQ010000270.1:0-11942 GCA_964493555.1 uncultured Gammaproteobacteria bacterium
ACATCGGAATTGCAAACGGGTCGTGTATTCTAGACCTTGTTCATTGGCATCACGGATTTCTGCGGCGCGGTCGGGCGCGCCGGCGAGCCCGCGCCCGCCACTCGAGAGATCACCGGCCGGGAGATTAATGAGTGAAAATTCAAGCCCGGCTGTCTCGGCGCTATGGGCTAGCTCTCCCGCTTTTAGGTCGTAAGGCCATTGCATCTCGACCGCTTGAAACCCCTCATTTGCTGCCGCATCAAACCTATTTAATACTTTAAATTCATTAAATAAAATACTGATATTGCAGGAAAACCGAAGTGACATTTTACTGGAAGTAATTACACCTGAGGCTCTGGCGTCGCTGCATTTCTGTTCAAGATATCAAAATCGCAACCAACATTTGCCTGCTGAATGTGATTGAGGAATATAGCGCCGTAACCCCTTTCAAAATACGGCGCCGGCGGTTGCCAGGTGTTTCGTCTTTCTGCCAGTACGGTCTCATCTACATCTAGGTGGATCCGTCGCGCTCCAACGTCTAGGTCGATGGGATCACCCGTTTGCACCAAAGCTAAGGGACCTCCGATATGTGCTTCCGGTGTGACGTGTAACACACAGGTTCCATAACTGGTGCCGCTCATGCGCGCATCAGAAATGCGTACCATATCGCGAATACCTTTTTTGAGGAGTTTCTTCGGTATCGGCAACATGCCCCACTCGGGCATACCCGGCGCACCCTGTGGTCCGCAGTTTCTTAAGACCATCACCGTGTTTTCATCAACTTCTAGATCATCGCTGTTGATCACGGCCTGCATGGCGTTAATGTTGTCGAATACTAGAGCTGGCCCTCGATGTCTCAGCAGCGCAGGTGTTGCTGCACTGGGTTTGATTAATGCTCCATCGGGCGCCAGGTTGCCACGCAACACAGCAAGCGCTTCGCTGGCAACCGGTGTGGCGAGGTCACGGATCACCGTTTCGTCATGGACTTCGGCCGAAGCAATATTCTCTCCGAGGCTTTTGCCAGTTACGGTTGGAGCATTCAGATGCAGCTGGGAAGCAAGTCGTTTTAATAAGGCCGGTAAACCTCCGGCAACGTAGAATTCTTCCATCAAAAACTCTCCAGCCGGTTGGAGGTTTGCTAATACAGGGATTTCGAACGCGCGCTGGTCGAAATCTTCGAGAGTAAGATCGACCCCCGCGCGGTGAGCTATTGCAAGAAGATGAATTACGGCATTGGTTGAGCCCCCTAGTGCGAGTGTTACGGTGAGGGCATTGTCGACCGCATGCCTGTCGACGATAGCGGAGATTTTCAGATCCTCCCAAACCATATCGACGATGCGCCGACCAGCCGCTGAGGCTAAACGCGAATGTTCCGCGTCCACCGCCGGAATTGATGATGCACCCGGTAAGGTAAGCCCTAAAGTTTCAGCAATCGAGGTCATTGTAGATGCCGTGCCCATCGTATTGCAGGTACCAACCGAACGGGCGCTGCGCTGTTCTACCTCCAACCAGTCTTCCATTTCGAGATTCCCTGCAATAAGGTCATCCCGCAATTTCCATATGGATGTGCCGCTGCCAAGCTTTTCCCCCTTCCAATGGCCACTGAGCATAAATCCTGCGGGCATATAAATTGCTGGCACGTCCATACTGAGAGTACCCATCAGTAAGCCGGGTGTGGTTTTATCAC
This sequence comes from uncultured Gammaproteobacteria bacterium, assembly GCA_964493555.1. Classification (GTDB taxonomy): domain Bacteria; phylum Pseudomonadota; class Gammaproteobacteria; order JADZEE01; family JADZEE01; genus CAZBOQ01. The sequence goes on from CAZBOQ010000270.1 coordinate 1,667, forward strand.
AGCCACCCATCAAGACTACCCCGTCGATCGGGTGAGAGCGGATCAGTTCTTCGACTTCCATGGCGAGAAAATTGCGGTACATCATGCTGGATGGCTTGACTATCACCTCACCCAGAGAAAAGGTGCCCAGCTCAACCGGAAAACCGCCTGCCTGCCACACGCCACGTTTCACCACTTCGGCCCGCTCGCGCAGATGTCCATGACAGGTACTCAAGTCGCTCCAAGTATTGATAATTCCGATAACAGGTTTACCGGAGAATTCCGATAGCGCGTAACCATTCTGCAAGGTTCGGGAACGCGCGCCGAAGGCGGAGGCGGGCCCTGGTGGATATTGCTGATACCAACGGTAGCTCCGGAGCTGTTCCGGGGTTTTGCGGGGATTATCCATTTGAATAGAGTCTCCGAGGGCATAAAGTACCGATTTGGAGTATAAATGAGCACGACTGGAAATGCGGGTAGGGGGGCAAAATGGAAAAAAGAATCATTAATCCGACTATCTGGTCGGAGCAGTACGGCTTTGTGCAGGGTGTAGATGTAGCGGGTGACCAGCGAACGCTTTATTGTTCTGGGCAGGTTCCGGTTGATGCGGAGGGAAACGTGCTGCACGCTGGAGACATGTCCAAGCAAATGGGCACGGCGCTGGATAACGCTGATAAGCTTCTAAAGCTTGCAGGCTACGAGTGGACCGAAGTGGTTCGACTCAACTATTACACCACCGACGTTCCTCAGTTCATGGAAGCGGCACATACATTAGGTGAGCGGCTGGGACCACTAGGCTGCGTGGCGACTTCGACGCTGCTCGGCGTGGCGGCATTATTTCATCCGGATGTAATGATTGAGATCGAAATTACGGCGGAGAAGTAATTTCTCCATCGTACCGACGGAGTAGGGTCGTGTGATTAGATGGTAAGGGGTAGGCGCTGTGCACGTCCGGTTGCCATGTCTCGGGCGGAAGCCACTTTGGCTGGATTATATTGCGCTAACTGACGAGCCCCTCATTGGCGGTGGCCTTGGGGAGGCGTGATAAAAGTGGATAGGGTCTCTCCGATTGTATCTCTAACCGGCGGCCCGGATCTTCGTTTCGTCCGACAAAGCGTGTATGACTGCGGCGGAATTGCTGACCCAACCGAATAGATGTTCGAAGTTCCAAAGCGTCGCCTGTTGACAGAACTCGGGGCCCACATGGGTCATCGCGTCTTCGATCATGATCGGCCAGTACTCGCGGAAGAATGCGTCACGTGCTGTGCTCTCAACGCACACATTGGTGGCGATACCCGTAAAGAGTAGGTTGCGAATTCCTTCTGAGCGTAGGTAATTATCAAGATTTGTACCGACGAAGCCGCTGTAACGAAATTTCTTCACGAGCAGATCTCCGGGATGTGGCGCTAGGTCATCAACGATCTGCCAATCCCAAGTATCGTCGACCAGCACTGTGCCTGACATCTCGGGCTGGTTGCGCATCAGCACCGTACCGAACTCCTTGTGATAGTTCGGAGACTCTGGTCCTCCGGCGTTGATCAGCTCCTTGTCATAGGTCATGGCTAGGTAGATGACCTTCACACCAGCCTGACGGCCAGCTGCTAAGAGTTTTTTGTGCACCTCAATGACTGTCGGTGCATAAGAGATGTCTTGGCCGGCTAGATCAAGCATGCCGCCTTTGGTGGCAAAAGCGTTTTGCATATCGACTACTACGAAAGCGGTGGCGGATGGATCGATAGCTACCGATTCGGGTGCTGCGGTAATGCTAACCATAGCTTTCCCTCCATAATGCGTAGCGTAGTGCTGAAGCGCTACAGATAGTCATTCAAAACAGTTGCGATCGTTTCCGGTGTCGTTTTCGGCTCGAACCTGGCAGAAACATTTCCCGCTCGGTCGATTAAGAATTTTGTGAAATTCCATGAAACCTCGCTGCTGCCGTCTGGAGCCGGTTGCGCCGATGTTAAAAACTTATAAAGATCGCAAGCGCTATCACCATTGACTTCAATCTTTCCAAACATCGGAAAATCGATGCCATATTTAGATTTGACGAAATCCAACACTTCAGAGTTGGTGCCGGGTTCTTGGGCACCGAATTGGTTGCATGGGAATCCCAAAATCGTAAAATCGTTTTCTTTATTTTCTTCGTACAGGGTACGCAGACCTGCGTACTGATCGGTTAAACCTCATTCGCTAGCAACGTTAACGATTAAAACGACTTGACCTTTGTAGTGTGACAAAGCGACGGGTTCTCCTGTGATGGAGCGCATGGTGAATTCATGTAAATTGAGCATTAAGTCTTCCTTTCGTGCGAGATTGGGGGAATGATAAACTGGTTAAACGGTATCTCTCAAATACCGTGTCAATTCCACACCCATACCGAGATCCAATAGCATAGATTCGATCCCAGCGAAGGAGCGAACATGGGCGCGATAGAGTTTGCCTTGTTCCCGTAGTTCCGGTGGTAACAGCATGTTGTCCGCAACGATAAGAGCTCCATCGCTCAGTTTCGGGTAGATTGCGTCAAAGCAGGGGATGTAAAATTCCTTCCACACGTCGAGTAGCACGAAGTCAAAACTATCTGGAAGGTGTGTCAACGTTTCCGCCGCGTCGCCCGTTCTGAACTCCACCCAGTCACGTAATCCGGTACGCACTAGTGCCTCGGCTGCATGTTCTTGTTTGCCCGCATCGTGGTCGAGCGAAATTACTCTACCGTCGACCTCGCGGGCTGCTTCTGCCAACCAAATAGTTGAATAACCGTAAGAGGTGCCAACCTCGATTATGGTTTTAGAATTGCGTCCTTTTATTAGTACATTTATTAGTGCTCCGACTTCGGGACCTATAGGGAAAAGGAAATCATCTCGTTCCGTCTGGCGTTGGGCGTGACTGATCGTGCCGTGGTGTTTCTCCTCGGCAGCGTGCCGTGCGTGAAATTCGTTTAAGACGTCGCTAATAACGGCTTGCACTGAGAGCCTCCAGCATTTTTGTTTGATTTTAGTTTACTCGATCCGTCTGATGGAATTTAGTCGCAGATTGCCGATGAACCTTTCAGATGCACTCTTTGGGGCCAGGGATGGGGAGGCTTCGATTTTCGTAAGCCGAGGTCTTCCCTTGTGGATGCAAAAGGTTCCATATTGCAGAGCCGGTATACTACCAGGTCAATGCAGACGATATTTTACGGTTGGTGGGTGGTGTTCGCCTCGATAATTGCGATGGCATTGTCGTGGCCTGTGTTTGCTATCTACGCATTGAGCGCGTTCATGATCCCGCTCCAGATGGAGTTTGGATGGCAGCGGGGAGAAATGTCCTACGCTGTTTCAGTCGCGAGCTTGTGCGCTGTTTTTGTCTCTATCGTCTTAGGTTATCTCGTCGATAGATTTGGCGTCCGGAAGATTGCGCTTCCTTCGATAGTGTTACTGGGAATAACCATTGGGGCGATGCGGGGGCTGACGGGTGCCATTTGGGAGTACTATTTCGCCTTCTTTTGCATTGCCGTGCTTGGCGCTGGAACATCTGTACTGGTGTTTTCAAAGCTAATATTGAATTGGTTCGACCGCCGCCGTGGACTTGCGCTTGGGTTGGCAATAGCTGGGGTTGGTCTCGGCCAAGCTTTGATCCCGCCCGGGACAACCTACGTCATAAACCATTATGGTTGGCGCGAGGCCTATCTGTCGTTGGGACTTTTGATACTGGTTGTTGGGGGCGGTGTGTGTTGGCTTTTGATCCGTGAGTTTCCCAGTTCAATGGGATTGTCGAAAGATGGAATTAACGCAGATAGTAGTGACGCGGTCGCCTCGGTCTTGCAGCCGGCTGGATTCACCTTTAAGGAAGCGATGGGTACTCGACCATTCTGGTTGATGTTGGGTTCGTTTTTCCTGGTCGGTTTATGTATTCATGGTTGTGCAGCGCATCTCATTCCGTTACTCGTTGACCGGGGGATCTCTGCTCAACGTGCGGCGGGTTTCATGTCCGCGCTCGGGATCGCCGTAATATTCGGCCGAATCTTCGCCGGATACCTGATGGATAGAATATTCGCCCCTTGGGTCGGCATCGGATTCATGCTCGCACCGGTGGTTGGGCTTAGCTTGTTGGCGCTGGGAGCGAGCGGAGGCGTAGCACTGCTTGCGGCGATACTGTTAGGCCTTGCCATCGGTGCTGAGTTCGACATTCTCGGTTACTTCATTAGTCGATATATAGGCTTACGGGTATTCGGTTTCGCCTATGGGTTAATGTTGGCGTGCTTCCAGCTCGGTGGCAGCATCGGTCCGGTGGTTATGGGCCGAGGGTTTGATCAAACCGGCGTGTATACCAACGTACTGTGGTTGTTCGTGGGGATGTTCTGCGTAACCTGTGTCCTGTTCAGTTTGCTGGGTCCATATCCGTCTTTACCGGGGCTAGCGGAAGAACGGGGAGACGAAGGAATAGCCAATGAATTTTGAATTTTCCGAAGAGCAAGAAATGCTGCGGCATCAAGCTCGGCGATTACTCGAGGGGCATTGCGATAGCACAGTGGTTCGCAGAGTGTTGGAAAGTACGGCGCTCATGGATAACGGGCTTTGGCAAAAAATCAGTGGGCTCGGTTGGACAGCTGCGGCGTTACCAGAGTCCTTTGGTGGTTTTGGCATGGGATATCTAGAACTTTGCGTCTTGGCCGAGGAACTCGGTCGTGCGGTCGCACCGCTACCATTTTCGAGTTCGGTATATCTCGCCGCTGAAGCGTTCCTAATAGCTGGAAGCGACACACAGAAAGCGGCTTACCTGCCGCGCATTGCGGACGGCACCGGTATTGGCACTTTGGCGTTAGCGGAAAGTTCCGGAACGGTCCGCTCAGAGAACATTACTACTCAATTTGACGGCGAACTCCTACACGGCAAAAAGCTTCCAGTCCCGGACGCGGAAGTTGCTGATTTCCTAATTGTCGCAGCCCGCGAACCTGGCGATGAAGTCTCGCTGTTTGTGGTCGGTGCCGGCCATGGGTATTCCTGTGAGGTGTTGACAACGATCGATGGTAGCCGGAGCCACAGTGCCGTCCAGTTCATGGATGCGCCGGCCGAACGACTAGGGGCTTCCGGGCGAGGAATGCAAATCATTGAACAGATCTATGACCGAGCTGCTGTGCTCTACGCATTCGAACAACTTGGTGGGGCGCAAGCTGCATTAGATATGGGGCTTGCCTACGCCAAAGAGCGTTTTGCATTCGGCCGCGCGATCGGTTCATTTCAAGCGATTAAACACAAGCTTGCCGATATGTACTGTGCGGTCGAGTTGGCTCGGTCGAACTGTTATTACGCTGCTTGGGCGCTTGCTAACTCAAGTCGTGAATTACCCGTGGCGGCGGCGACGGCACGGTTGAGCGCTGGACGTGCCTTTTCTGAATGTGCCAAGGAGAATATTCAAATTCACGGTGGCATGGGATTTACCTGGGAATTCGATTGCCACCTCTATTATCGCCGAAGCAAACTGTTGGGGTTAACGATAGGCAGTGAGTACGAATGGAAACAGAAATTGATCGAACGGCTCGCTGCCAGAGAGCTTGGGGCCGGGACTACATCCGTGGCTGCTTAAATGAAAGGGATAACCTGATGGATTTTAACGACACCGCTACTGAGGCTGCGTTTCGCGCCGAGGCGCGCGCTTGGCTAGATGCAAACCGGCCCGATGATTGGCAGGCGCTGATCGCACAGTCTGCAGCTGAGACAAATGAGGCTGGACGCGCATGGCAGGCCAAAAAGGCTGACGCCGGGTGGACCTTTCTCGGCTGGCCCAAGGAATATGGTGGGCGTGGGGTTAGCGCGATTGAGCAGGCGATATGGGATGAAGAGGAAGGAGAACTTGCGCGTCTCACTGATTTTATGGTGATCGGAAGAGGCATGGCGGGGCCGACAGTACTACGCTATGGGAATGAAGAGCAGAAGCGCGCGCTGCTACCCGATCTTGTCCGTGGTAACAAAGTTTGGTGCCAGCTGTTCAGCGAGCCTGGCGCTGGTTCTGATCTTGCGGGGATCCGCACGCGCTCGGTAAGAGACGGCAACGACTGGGTCATCAACGGGCAAAAAATATGGACCTCATATGCACATCTGGCCGACTTTGGCATCTTGGTGACCCGCTCTGATCCCTCTGTACCTAAACATAAAGGGCTGACCTATTTTTACGTTGATATGCACAGTCCCGGGATGGAAGTGAAGCCTATTAAGCAGATCAGCGGCGACGCCGAATTCAATGAAGTGTACTTGGACAACGTACGTATTCCGGACAAGCAGCGGCTCGGTGAGGTAGGGGACGGCTGGAACGTTGCCTTAGCTACATTGATGTCCGAGCGGACCTCGATAGGCTCGATCTTCGGATCCGACTACGACGACATGCACGCTTATCTGAAGGACCAGTTTGTCGACGGCGTGCCGGCGCTTCAACATCCGGCTGTTAGAGAGCGTCTAGCAGACTTTTATGTCGACGGAGCAGGCATGCGCAATCTGAACCTGCGCACCATGTCTGCTTTGTCTAAAGGGCGGCGACCGGGCCCGGAGGGATCTATTGGTAAGCTGGTTATGGCACGGCAACGACAGAACGAAGCCTCATTCATCCTGGATATGCAGAATTATGCGGGCATCATCAGTGATGAGAACCTCGGGGAGGCGGAGGGTGCATTTCAATATCGATTTTTTCGCACTGTTGCTAATCGTATTGAGGGCGGTACGGACGAGATCCTTGCAAATATCATTGCTGAGCGGGTACTCGGACTGCCGGGTGAGCCACGGCTTGATAAGGACTTGCCGTTTACCGATATCCCGACGATTTGAACACCAACGGAGCATCAATGGAAAAAGAAATCATACCGGTTCCCGGCCTAACTGAAATCTTAGACAAGGCCGATATACCGCTCTCACTGGCGGTCAGGGGGGCGGGCTTGTTGTTTGTCTCGGGTACGCCACCGATCGACCGTGATAGTGGGGAGATGATGGTGGATGGTGATTTCTCCACCCAGACCCATCACTGCCTAGAGAACATCAAGGCCGCACTTGAAGCTGGTGGATCATCGTTAGAGAAGGTTTTAAAGGTAACAGTGTATGTATCCAACGCAGCCTATTTTGATACTTTTAACGAGATCTATCGGAAATATTTTCCAACGGCGCCGCCGGCGCGGACGTTCGTCGCCGTAGGTTCGTGGCCAGTTGCGTTTGATATCGAGGTGGAGTGTATTGCATTGGCCTAGAAGGCGTCCTCTTTTAGCTGGAATGACTGCAAAGGTCTATGTAATAGTTACTTTATTTTACAGCGGGCAATAATTCGCTGGGTATCGTCTGTCTGATTTTTTGCCGTTTATCCGTGTCCAACTGCTCTAGGATAACCGTGTCGATATCGGGCATCGGCAGCCGGCCTGCCCATAGCCAATCGGATAGTTCTACGCGGAGACTCCGGTCAGCCGGTTTTTTAGCTGTGGCCGCGCCAAACGCGTAATCGACCCCTATGGCTTTGCGCAGATTGATCGCCTCGGGCGTGACATTCCAGACGTATAGGTCTTCGGCCATGGTCAAGGGGCCGGCGTAAGTCATGCGAACGCTTTCCAGTTGCTTCGGCAACGTACGGCTGTTGTTGATGAAGTGATAGCAAACAGCCATCCGCGGTTCCAATAGAGTAAAGAGCTTGCCCGCTGATTGCGGAGCCGTATGCACTTGAGTCCCCACCACCCATGCAGCTGTTGGCGTGTAGCGACGATCGTAGATTAAACTTTCTACCGATGTGAAACAGTCATAAACAAGTATGTCAGCATTTCTCGCATTGTCGAGGAACCATTTGTTCGGGGAAGTATCGCCTGAGAACACGAACTTCAGGCCGTTCCATTCCAGACTGAAGCTTACCGGACCGTCGATTGCATGAATTGCCGGCCACGCCCTTACCAATACGCCATCCTTGTCATACACCGTTTGTGCTTTTGTGTGATCGAACTCAACAACCTCGGTTTCCATCCCCATGACCGGTATCCGGCCCTGCCGTGAACGCTTATCCCAAGCATAACTTGCGATAACGTGCTCAACAGCCACCTTGGTGCCGAATGCTGGCGAATCACCACTGGGGCCCCAAATTTTCAAAGGCGTACTTCTGCCCATTAGATTACCGGCGACGTACAGTGCTCCTAGATCCCCAAAATGGTCGGAATGCAAGTGGCTTAGGAAAATTTTATCGAAATGTTCCCAGCTTACGTTCAGTGACGCTAGGTTTGCCGTGCAACCGGTACCAAGGTCGAACAAGAATTTCTCGCCGTTACCGAGTTCCAACAGCCAGCAGCTGGAAGCCTGGCTTTTTTGAACGTTCGGCACGCCGGTTCCCAACGCCGTGAGGCGCATTTCATCGGGCCCTAGCACCTCCTGGCCAGGGTAATAATAATATTTCGACGGTGCAGCGGGAGAAGCTGTTGCTAGTGTGCCATGAGCATCATAGAGAAACTCCTGGCCGGAGTTAGTTGCGCCGATAATGATACCTATTGTGAGAAAGAGTAAGAGCGAGGCAGCACGCATGTTGAATTCCCTCTTGTCAGGGTTCGGAAAACGGTTGAGATGAGTCTGTAAACGCCGTGCTCCCCACTAAGTCAGCGACCATAGCGAAATCTAATGGCGCGCCCTTCAGGTGGAACTGGCACCTGCTGAGATGGTGAAGTGTTTCCCCTTGGATATCTCGGTACGGTTCATCAGAGGTCTCATTGACACTCAATATGAAGGCGTCACGGGAACGATTCGAGTGGGCAGGAAGATCGCCAAAGTAGGGGTGCCGTCGGGACCACTGGCTTGTCACCTCAGTAACTCTATGTGCACCGAAAAGCCATGCGCGAGCGGGCAAAGCCCGCGAGCTGCGGATCACGATGTTGCCTCTTTTTTTATTTCTCCTTGCCACGTCGAACGTAGCCGATGATGGCAAAAATGGAGAAAACCACCATCATGCCAACGACACCGGTCATCCACAGCCGAGTGATGGTAAGCTCCTCCATCATGACCGCCTGGCGCGCGTAATCAAGCCGGAGATCGCCCAACCGACCACAACGATAAAAACGATCAACATCAGTGAATTGAAGAATATGTTCCAGAACATCGGCACTTAGCTCGCAAATCGTGTTTTATACTCACTTGAATGAAAATATCCGCGCTCGCCTGGCATGAGCATGTTACATGTGATCCCGACAATCAAGCTTACGCCTAGGGTGATATAGGGATTTGATACCATCTGCGTGGTGGTACCGAACGCTGTGGGTAAGGAAGTGAATGACCATAGCGAGTTAGCTAACCATCCGACCGTCAACGTAGCGATTGCTGCGTGCCTGCTTCGCTTCCAGAACAAACCAAAGAGTACTACCCAGAATATCGGGATCACCCAAGAGAATAGCCAGTTCATTGCGGCGAGTATCGGTGGCATATATGCGGCTATGACTGCTGCAACTGCTGCAAGTGCTGTAATAATGATCCTGGTGACGCGGGCAATTTGCGCTTCGCTCGCCTCGGGGTTATACAGCGTCTTGTAGATATCCATTGATAGTAGCGTACCGGTCGCAAGGCTGACCATCGCAAAAGTCGACAATATGGCAGCCAGAAAAGACGCCACCAGCAAGGCTGCGAGCCAAGAAGGTAGATAGGAAACCAGCATTTCAGTAGCCGCAACCTTCGGCCCGAGCACATTAAACTCTGGGATTGATTTAGCAGTTAGACCAATGACTACTGCAAAAACGCCGAACATTCCGTTTAACGGCGCAGCGATCCACATGGCTTTCTTTATAGTGAGTTCGCTTTCGGCGGACATTGCCGGCTGCATTAACATTTGATTAATCGCTTGACTGAACAATACCGCGACAGTTGTCGCCAGGGCGAAGGTCAACATAATCGAGGGCGTACCGTAGATGCTCAGCATGAATCCCTCTCCCGTGGCATTGTAGTGTGTGGCAACACTGTCGTAGTTACCGCCTGGGAGGCGCAGGGCGAGAAAAATAGTCGCCAACACAACTCCAATGTACATCACGGTTGCGTTGATGAGATTTACCCAACCGACCTCCCGCATTCCAGCGAGCACCACGTAAAGGACTCCGAGCCCGGCACCAAGCATTGCGCCGTAGCGGATGCTCCAGCCGGTCATGGATGCGAAGATTATTCCGATCCCCTGTGCCTCGACCGTAAGAATGCCGAAACCGACGCCAGCCATGATGCAAGAGGTTGCAACCCGGGTGCCGGTACCGAAAAACATTTCCAACATTTCTGGCACCGTATTTATGCCAAGACGTCTCACCCACACGCCGGAGGCTAGGCAGCCGACGACGAGCAGG
>CAZBOQ010000271.1:0-2080 GCA_964493555.1 uncultured Gammaproteobacteria bacterium
TTTTCCAACAGCGAGCCCGCGGCATGGAATAACCGCCCAAACCGGACAATCACGTTGCTGATTATTCATAACGCGATCCAGCTTTCAGGCTTTCAACAAACACCAATGTCTCCTCCGCAAGCCTGCGCCGCTCATCGGCGGTGCGCATGATTGTGTCGGTCACTGTCACAGCAATACCCTGATCTTCAATAGCTTTCATCCACTGTGCGTCAGTTTGATCGATAATAATGCCATCGAGAACATCTTTATACATTAGTGCGATAGATAACGGGCTGACCTCATGTCCCAATTCTCGCATCATCTTCGCCGCTGGCCCCTTGATCGCATCGCCGCCAACGATCGGCGAAACAGCGACCGACGGCACGCCGAGTTCCGCCAGTCGAGCGCGGATACCTGGCAGCGCCAATATCGGTCCAATGCTGACAAACGGATTGGAGGGACATATCACCAGCGCCTCCAGCGATGGTGAGGAAAGCGCTTCAATAAAGCCCTCGCCTGGAAGCGCAGCTTCTATACCGTCAAAAGTAAAACCGTTAGCCACCGGCTCACACTTGCATGCGACGAAATATTCCTGAAATGACAGCCGTCCTCGGGGGGTGTGTATCTGCGTACTGACACGTCCATCGCTCATTGGCAGTATTCGTGCTGCCACCTCGAGACGCCGGCTCAGATCGGCGGTAACAGCCGCAAGCGTCTCGCCATTCCGCAACCGCCGAGTCCGCTCGACGTGGGTCGCAAGATCGCGATCGCCTAAATTAAACCACGTCTCACCGCCGACGGCGGCAAGCGCGTCCATAAAACTCCAAGTTTCCCCGCGCACGCCCCAACCGGTTTCACGGTTCTCTAGACCGGCGAGCGTATACATGACCGTGTCGAGGTCTGGCGAAATACTGAAACCGAGATGTTCGAAGTCATCACCAGTATTGACCACAACCTGCAATTGGTCCGCACGCAATGCTTGCAGACCGTACGCCAGCTTGGCACCGCCGACGCCACCGGCCAACGCGAGAATGGTCATCGGAATAAATCGAGTTCTTTGGGCCGGATAAGATCGCGCGCACTCCCCGTTCCAGGCATCGCAACACCACGTAGCAACACGACTGGCTGGGCTTGATCGCCCTCACCCATCAGGATCTCAGCTGCAGCGGCGCATGCATCCGCCAAACCGATTTGCGACACTTTCAATTCACGCCCATAAAGATCGAGATCACCGCGCAGGTCCACCAGCGCGGATAACCCACTGACGCCGATCGCAGTACCTAACGTACCCTCACGCCACGCTCGACCCAGACTGTCGGTGATAATAACTGCAATTCTAGCAGCGCCAACCGCTTCGAGACCGAACCGAATCCGATCAGCTGAACCATCCGGATCCTTCGGCAGTAACAACACATTTTCGCTGTTACCTTGCTGCGGGACATTCGAGGCATCAATGCCGGCGTTCGCCAGCACCAATCCCTGACGATTGCGCGCAATGATCACCCCCTCCTTATGGCGAACGATCCCCACAGCCTCAGACAGAATCAACTCAACAATGCGTGCATCCTTACCACATTCCTCGGCAAGTGCCAGTGCGGACGCCGAAGGGACCACATCGCGCAAATCAACCATTCGGCCCTCAATCTTGGAAACGATTTTTTGCGCGATTACAACAATGTCACCGTCACATAATGTCATCTTGGCGGCGCTTAACGAATCGGATATCAAATGTACGAGATCATCACCTTCCGCCACCATTGGCAAACCTGGCAGAGCTTGCAACGACAGCTCCGGGACAACAGGTTTTTGCGGCGGCACGGGCGGATAGCCTGTTTCAGTCTTCAAAGATGCTGTTCATACACCCAAACCGGTGAGACGGATCCCCGCGCCCGGGATCTTGCGATTACGATTGATCCAGATGAGCACCGGCGTCAGACTCTCCAGTGCAACCGCGTTCGCAAGCGGGCCTGCCTGTACGGCGGTCACGCCGATACGCTCAGATAAAGCAGCCACGACTTCTCGAGCCTCTTTATCATCACCACACACTAGAACATCGCAATCGATAGCGTGTCCGAGCTCCGAGAGGTGCGCTGCAGCGACG
>CAZBOQ010000272.1:0-9039 GCA_964493555.1 uncultured Gammaproteobacteria bacterium
TATCAACCGACTATCGGATTGGTTGTTCGTGTAGAAAACGAAACTCGCACTCACATAAAAAAAAAAAGAGGTGTTTTGGGATAGGGGAGCGAGATCCTAATGGTTCATAGACCTTGAACCCTCGTTCGTTTGCAAAAGCAGACGACGGCGCTCGTGCATTCTTTTCTTAGCGTTGGGCTAGGTTGAGTATCTCAAAGACATTGTAGACCTATCCAAAAACACCCATTTCAAGCTAAAGTACGCGTAGACAACCAATTTCCCGCTAGGGGCAATCTATGAATAATTTTCCGCAAATCAACCGTACCTCGTTGATCATTGGTTTAGTATTGGCCGCCGCTCTTATCCGGCTGTTGCCGCACCCACCGAATTTCGCCCCCATTGCAGCGATGGCGTTGTTTAGCGGGGCTTACATGACAGATCGTCGCCTCGCGTTCTTGGTGCCGCTGGCGGCGCTGTTTCTTACAGATCTGATTCTAGGATTCCACAGCACATTGGCTTTTGTCTATGTCGCTTTTGCGGTGACTGTCGTCCTGGGTTTCTTGCTACGTCGTAACCGTGGTACTTACCGTCTGTTGGGCGTAGCGTTGTCTAGTTCCACACTGTTTTTCATTATTACCAACTTTGGTACTTGGCTCGTGCAAGATCTTTATCCTAAAGACGGCGCGGGATTGGCGGCGTGCTTTACAGCTGCGATACCGTTTTTTCAGCATACCGTGGCTGGCGATCTGTTCTTTGTATTGCTGTTGTTTGGTGGGATGCGTTTGTTGGAACGACAAGAGAACGTGGCCGCAACCGCATCCAACTAAAGAACGTTATCGCACCAGGGGGGAGTTTACCTCTTCGCCCTTTTCTTTAGTCTTGGATGAGCTTTAAAATCTCCGCATCCCATTCGAGATCGAAGGAGCAGACTTTAGCGAGCCCCGAGTCCATGCTTGTTTACCACTGCAGACCGTCGAGTTTGTAATTTAAGTTTTATGCGTTGCGCCTCCTGTCTGTTCATCGCGCTGAAGGTTTCGCCGTTGATCCTGACGCTCGTCTTGTAACTGTCAACTTCAAGTAGTGTGGCTTCTTCAGGAGTCGTTTTGTCGATTGTCATTACACGGCGTGTACCATCGAATTCCAAGAGCATTTTGTCCTTGAATAGACGAAGCACGACCATCTTATCGATGGCAAAATCCAGCGTGACGGCAAGTATTAGCGCTAACAGCTAAAGCCGTGAAAAATCATGAAAGCTACTCTGTTGTTAACCGGTCACCTTGCGGAGAGCTATGATCTGCTGTGTATCCGTGCAGGTCGAGTTTGTTATCATGAAATAAGAGTTACTAGAAAACCATAGAGTACAAGTCAGATGAATGATGACAGGGTATATTCGGTTGGCAGCGACACGGCTGTGCGGGCGCACATTGATACAGCACGTTACGACGAGATGTATGCTCGCTCTCTGGATGACTCGGATGGTTTCTGGGCCGAGCAGGCGCGACAGTTCGTAACTTGGGCTAAACCATGGAGTACGGTTCAGCAATGGGACTATCACACCGCGGATATCCGTTGGTTCGATGGCGCCGAGTTGAATGTGGCGTACAACTGTTTGGATCGTCATCTCGAGACGCGTGGAGATCAGGCTGCGATAATCTGGGAAGGTGATGATCCGGGCATCGAGCGGTCGATAAGCTACCGTGAACTGCATGAAGAAGTCTGTCGGTTTGCTAATGCGCTGAAAGCGCGCGGTGTCGCCACAGGCGCACGCGTCGCCATTTATATGCCTATGGTGCCGGAAGCGGCGGTCGCTATGCTAGCTTGTGCGCGGATCGGTGCGATACATTCGGTAGTGTTCGGCGGATTCTCCCCTGACGCGCTTAAAGATCGGATTCTCGATTCGGATTGCCGCGTTGTAATAACCGCGGACGAAGGCGTGCGCGGTGCCAAAAACGTCCCGCTAAAAGCCAACACCGATCAAGCACTGCAATCGTGCCCGGAAGTTCACACTGTATTTGTTGTTCGTCGTACCGGTGGCGAAATCGACTGGCGTGCAGGTCGCGATGTCTGGTATCACGATGCTAACGCTGCCGTCTCCGCTGACTGTCCGATAGTACAGGTCGGTGCTGAAGATTGTTTGTTTATCCTCTATACGTCAGGTTCCACCGGCAAACCGAAAGGGGTGTTGCACACTAGTGGCGGTTATCTTTTGTACGCAGCGATGACACATAAATACGTGTTTGACTACCGAGATGGCGACGTCTACTGGTGCACGGCTGACGTTGGTTGGGTCACGGGGCATTCGTATATCGTTTATGGACCGTTGGCGAACGGCGCGACAACAGTGATGTTCGAGGGGCTGCCAACCTACCCGGATGCTGGACGTTTTTGGCAGGTCATCGATAAACACCGCGTCAATATTTTCTATACTGCACCGACCGCGTTGCGTGCATTGATGGGGCAGGGTGACGGCCCAGTGCAAGCGACCTCGCGCAAAAGTCTGCGCATCCTGGGTACAGTGGGGGAGCAAAAAAACCCTGAGGCATGGGAGTGGTACTACCAAGTGGTGGGGGGCGGTCGTTGTCCGGTGGTTGACACTTGGTGGCAGACGGAAACCGGTGGCATCTTGATAACCCCGCTACCTGGTGCGACCGCACTAAAACCGGGTTCCGCAACCCGTCCTTTCTTCGGTATTGAGCCTGCGTTAGTTGATGAGCAAGGCAAGGAGCTAATCGGTGCGGAAAGCGGTGCGTTGGTGCTGAAACGTTCCTGGCCAGGTCAGATGCGAACAGTGTACGGCGATCATGATCGTTTTGTGGATACTTACTTCAAGGCGTTTCCGGGCGCCTATTTCACCGGCGACGGGGCTCGGCGGGACGAGGATGGATATTATTGGATCACCGGCCGCATTGATGATGTCATCAACGTCTCTGGTCATCGGATGGGTACTGCGGAAGTGGAAAGTGCGTTGGTTTTACACGAAAAGGTGGCTGAGGCCGCGGTTGTAGGGTTTCCGCACGATATCAAGGGTCAGGGCATCTATGCCTACGTCACATTGATGGTGGGCGTAACGGCTACTGAGGAGTTACGTAAAGAGTTGGTACAACATGTACGCAAGGAAATCGGTGCGATTGCGTCCCCTGATGTTATCCAGTGGGCGCCCGGATTGCCGAAAACGCGTTCAGGCAAGATCATGCGCCGAATCTTACGCAAGGTGGCAGCCAATGAGCTCAATAGTCTCGGTGACACAAGCACGTTGGCTGAACCGGCGGTGGTTGATGATTTGATCGCTAACCGTGGGTACATTTCTACTGACGGAGTTAAATAAAGCGAAATCTAACGCGGCACCTTGCCTAAGTCCCAATTTCTGATCCCCCATTCAACGATCGCGGCCACCGGGTCTTCAAATAGCTCTATGGGAGGTGATTGTCCGAGAAATCGCAACGCGTCAACTAACGTCTGAGGCGCTTCCGTATCTACTAGGATTGGCGCATGACTCTGCTTGCTGAGTTTGTGACCCGTCGCATCAGTTGCGAGTGGCAAATGGGCGTAACGGGGTGATGGCAGCTCGAGCAGCTTGTGCAGATATATTTGCCGCGCGGTGCTTGCTAACAGATCCGCGCCACGCACTACATCTGAGATCTCTTGCAGTGCATCGTCTAACGCTACTGCTAGATTGTACGCTATCAAGTTGTCGGAACGTCTGACGATATAGTCGCCGTAGATAACATCGATTCGCTCGCTGATTTGACCATGTACGCGGTCGGTGAAACGCGTTGGCTCCTTTTCTGTTTTTACTCGCAATGAATGCTGCTCGCTGCTCCTTGCTTTGCCTCCGTCGCGGCAGGTGCCGGGATATGCTGTGCTGGTGACCTGCTTTCGGGTGCACACGCAACGGTAAGTAAGCTCCCGATCGGCCATTTCAGTCAGGACCTCTTGGTATTTGCCGATGCGGGTGCTTTGGTATGAGATGTCGCCGTCCCACTGCAACCCGTGGCTAATCAATTGTGTGAGTATGGTTTGTGCTGCTCCCGCCTGTTCGCGAGGAGGATCGATGTCCTCTATACGTACAAACCATTCGCCGCCCTTGGCTCGCGCATCCAGAAAGCTACCTAGCGCGGTAACCAACGAGCCGAAGTGCAATGGTCC
The DNA here is from genome assembly GCA_964493555.1 of uncultured Gammaproteobacteria bacterium. Taxonomy (GTDB): domain Bacteria; phylum Pseudomonadota; class Gammaproteobacteria; order JADZEE01; family JADZEE01; genus CAZBOQ01. The sequence goes on from CAZBOQ010000272.1 coordinate 4,126, forward strand.
CGTAGGTGAAGGTGCAAAGCGGCCGCGATAGTGAGCTTCCGGCGCCACGACAGAACTAGACGATCTGTTTTTCGCGGATCTCGTCCAGTGTTTTACAGTCGATGCACAGAGTTGCCGTCGGGCGCGCTTCCAGACGCTTAACGCCGATCTCCACACCACACACTTCGCAGTAACCATAGTCGCCAATTTCTAGGGCCGCAAGAGATTCATTAATTTTCTTAATCAGCTTGCGCTCGCGATCACGGGTGCGCAACTCTAGGGCGAATTCTTCTTCCTGCGTCGCTCTATCATTGGGATCAGGAAAGTTGCCCGCATCGTCTTGCATATGATGAACCGTCCGGTCGACCTCCTGCATTAATTCGTGTCGCCACCGCAGTAAGATATCGCGGAAGTGCTCGAGCTCCTTACCCACCATATATTCATCCGTGCGTTGGCGTGTGTATTTCTTCGGCGCTACCGTCTTCTTGCTAGCCTCACGTAATAGCCCATCCAACAAGGAAGTTTTGTTCTTTGCTGTATCTAGTTTAGCTTTGGCTACCCTTTTTTTATGGGGTTTAGCGGTGGGGGAGGGGGTTCTCTTGGCTCGGCTGGAAGTGATTTGTGTTTTATGTCTACCGGCCATTTTGCCCGTAGCTTTCTTGGTCTTTTTCCTGAGTGATTTGCTCGTGAGTGTGGTTCTCGTTTTTTTCGATACTTTTTGGGCAATCTTCTTCGCAGCCTTCTTCGAGGCCTTCTTTGCCACGGTTTTCTTACCCGTGGCTTTTTTGATGCCTTTTTTTGCTACTTTCTTGGCCGTTCTTTTTGTTTTCTTTTTAGTTTTTGCCTTGCTCTTGGGCATACTCTTATTGTTGGTTTTACGCTTTTTCGCAGTTGTTTTCTTTCTCGCAGCGTTGGTTTTTCTACGCGTAGCAGTCTTTTTCTGGCCTTTTTTCTTAATACCGGTTTTGGTGCGATTTGCTGGCACTATGGCGGCTCCGAGCCATTAACGAGGCCGGGCTTTGTACCAGAAAACTACTGCTCCTGCAATCCGGGTTCGTTCGAACCCTCGGGGAAATGTTCGTGACATAGAATGGTCGCGCCCGCGACGGCTGCAGGCATTGCAAGGAAATTGATTAAGGGGCAAAGGGTCAAGACCATTACCCCGAGCCCGAATCCGAATACGAGAGACTGGCGCGAACTCAACAATGATCGCTGCTCGGCAAATGTTATGCCTCGGATGGCGAGTGGATAATCCGTGTATTCGTGTGCCAATACCCAACAGCCGAAAACGAACCAACAGACTCCGGCGATCAGCTGTAGTCCGGGGATTAAGAACAGCAGTGCCAGCGGTAACGCCAAAACCGCGAAAAAGCCGAACTTCCGTGTTTCCATGCCTATGTCCGTCAGTAGCCTCATGGCCAGATTGCCTTGTTCGTCGGAGCCTGACGCTGCCCCCAGGTGTGTCCCAACGGCGCTTGCAAGCAGGCCGTTAAACGGCGCGGCGAGCAAATTGGCGACTAGAACGAAGCTGACTAACACGACAGCAAGGCCCAGGGCAGCGAATACCGGCCAGATGAGCCAGCGTACCCACTGCCACGTGTCGGGCAGCCATCCGTCAAAAAGGGTATCGATTAGGTTACCGAAGTAAATAAGCCCCACGGCAAACAATGCGGTGTTGACCGCCAGTGGAACGAACACGAATTTGCGGATCCGAGGTTCGGTCAGTAGACACAGTCCACGTAATGGATACAAGGCTCCGTCAACTGCTCCTACGCTCATGAGCCCTGTCTAAAACCCCGTGTTCTGATCACGGCAGGCTCACAGGCGGAGCTGCCTGCCAACCGGGTTTTCGGTACTCAGCGATCACCGTTGGGTAGGTGCCACCGCGCACGTTGAATTCGGATTCCACTCGGACAAAACGGGGTTCGCAGGCCGTGACCACGTCATCGACAATCTTGTTCGTAATTTCCTCGTGGAAAGCGCCCTTATCCCGGTATGACCAGATATAGAGCTTCAGCGATTTCAGCTCTACGCAGCGCTGATCGGGTACATAGCTAAGTGTTATTTTGGCGAAATCGGGTTGCCCCGTGAGAGGGCAGAGACAGGTGAATTCTGGTAGATGGACGCGCACAGTGTAATCGCGTTCTGGATTTGGATTATCGAAAGTTTCTAAGGATTCGGTGGGTATTGTGGGCATCTTGGCTCCTCTGGGGCTTAGTACCGGCGGGTCCGTACCCCAGGCTCTACATATGGTGCGTTCGGACCCTGGGTGGCCCCTAGATCTTGGGTTTCCACCATCGGCAGTAACTTGTCTATGGTTCTGCGGATAGGCTATTCTACCCGAGCATGCGGATCAGCAAGATCAACGTTGCGGGTTTCAAGTCTTTCGTTGACCCGACGAGCCTTCTGCTACCGGAAACTATGACCGGAATCGTCGGTCCGAACGGTTGTGGCAAATCCAATATTATCGACGCGATTATGTGGGTTATGGGCGAAAGTTCAGCCAAGCACTTGCGTGGGGATTCCATGGCTGACGTCATTTTTAATGGTTCCAATACACGTAAACCAGTGGGTCAGGCGACGGTCGAGCTGATATTCGACAACGCTGACGGCGTGATAGGTGGACAATACGCGAGCTACGCGGAAATTTCGATTAAACGTTCTCTGGGCCGTGACGGCATCTCCACATATTTTCTGAACGGTGTCCGTTGTCGACGTAAGGATATTACTGGTTTGTTCTTGGGTACAGGTCTGGGCGCACGCAGCTACTCGGTTATCGAACAGGGCACAATCACCCGCGTTATTGAAGCAAAGCCCGAGGAATTACGTGTTTTTCTGGAAGAGGCGGCGGGGATTTCGAAGTATAAAGAACGTCGCAGGGAAACTGAAAACCGTATTCGTCATACCAACGAAAATCTAAGCCGTCTGAATGACATTCGTGAAGAACTGGAAAAACAATTAACCCATCTACAACGTCAAGCGAGAGCGGCAGAACGTTTCCGCGAATTGAAAGAACGCGAGCGTGTCCTACAGGGCGAGTTGTTGGCGTTACGTTGGCGTACGTTGGACGCAGAGGGACGAGAACACAAACAGGTGGTGCGGACCCGTGAGACTGCGGTCGAGGCGGCGATGTCGGGACTGCGGTCTGTTGAAACAGCAATCACGGGATTGCGTGAACAGCAGACTGAGGCGACTGAGCGTTTTAACAAAGCGCAAAACGGTTATTACGCGATCGGGGGCGACATCTCCCGCCTTGAGCAAGGCATTCAACACGGTCGCGAGCGTCGCGAGACGCTGGAGGCTGAATTGGCCCGTAGCGACGAAAGGCTACGCGATGCTTCAGAACACGTTGGCAGTGACGAACAGAGATTGAGTGATATTGCCGCTGCGATTGCGCTGGCTGATCCACAACGCCAACAGTCCGAGCGGCAGGAAAAAAATGCATACCAGAAGTTGACTGACGCTGAGGGGGCATTGCAACGCTGGCAGGAAAACTGGGATACGTTCAACGATCGCGCTGCGCAGGCTTCCGAGTCGCATCAAGTCGACCGTGCACGTCTGGAACACCTCGAGGGTAGTTTGGCAAGTAATGATGGACGAATTTCGAAGTTAGCAGATGAGCGGGCGAAACTTTCGTCGAGCTCAGTGGCGGAAGAATTACGAGACCTGCAGTTTAAGTTCGGGAATGCCAACGACAATCACACTCAGCTCAATAACGAATTCGAAAGCCGTACTAAAAAAGCGCGAGACTTGAGAAAACTGATCGACATGCTGAACGAACAGTTGGCCGCTATCCGCGAGCAAATACAAACTAGCACCGGCCGTTTGGCGTCGCTGGAAGCCTTGCAGCAGGCTGCTTTGGGCACTGACCAGGAGGCTACCCGTCGCTGGTTACGGCAGAATGGTTTGGATAATCTCCCGCGTCTGCATGAGCTTTTTGAAGTGGAAACCGGTTGGGAAGCGGCGGTGGCGATGGTGGTTAGTGTGCCGTTGGACGCAGTCTGTGTTGCTTCGCTCGAAGACTTGGCTGCTGGCCTGGCTGAATTTTCGGTTGGACATCTGAACGCAGTGCGTTGCTCGGGCCTCAGGGCATCCGCTACACAAGGGGCGCAACAGGCTGTGTGGCTCAAAACGAAGATTAAGGGGCGCGATGGCGTCGAGCTTGACGACGGCGTTTGGGGCAGTCTTCTCAATGGTGTTTATGCTTCGGATGACATTGAATCAGCGCTGCGCTTGTGGCCCGAGCTCGGGATGGACGAATCAGTGGTCACTTCAGACGGAGTCTGGGTAGGTCCCGGTTGGCTAAGAGTCGCGCGGCCGGATCCTGACTCGGGAAATGTCCTCACCCGCGAGCGGGAAATCAAGACTTTGCAGCGAACGATGGGACGCGCCGATGCTGAGCGAAAGGAGCTTGCTCGGCGTCTTGAGTCAGCTCGGGGTGAGTTACAAGTCCTTGAAGATAATGACAGTGCGGCGAGTATCCTTAAGGCTTCACACGAACGGCTTGCTTTGTTGCGCTCCGAACTGGCCGCCAAGCAAACTGAGTTGGGGCACGTACATGGTCGACTTGCGGAAATAAACAACGATTTTCAATTGTTGGACGATGCAAGGGAATTGGATCAGGATGTCGTAGAGACGATCCGCCAACGCCTGGAGGTCGCAAGTCAAGGTGTGGCGACGGTTGAATCCGAGCGCGATACCCTGAGCGACCTACGCGCCCAGGTGCAACAGGAACTAGTGCAGGCGCGTGAGCGTTGGCGGGGTATTCGTGATGAGGTGCACGCCGTGACTGTGCAACTCGAAACTCTGGGGTCCCAACGTTCTGCATTGGAACAGTCTTTGCAGCGCTACCGGAATATTATCGAACAGGCCCACAAGCAGAGTGAGGAGTTACGTGCGGCATTGGTGGGTAGTGATCGCCCTGAAGAGCAAATG
>CAZBOQ010000273.1:0-6735 GCA_964493555.1 uncultured Gammaproteobacteria bacterium
GTCGCCACCAACGAAACGCAACTCCTCGATTTTCGCCTCGAGTTCAGCTATAGGCTGTTCAAAATCCAGAAAATTAGGCTCCATTTCTCGATTGTATCGTGGGAAAAACCGTCATTATAACAGGAGCTATGGAATACGAGCGCAGTGCCCGTTGACTACTTGTATTCCAATCTAACGGCATGTTCACCGAACTTTGCCTGCATGCCGTCTAATAGAGCATCGGTGGGATACACATTCCAAGCTTCACCTAAGCGTATTCTCGTGCATGCATCATCACGCCGATAACTAATGGTGATTGGGCACGGGCCGCCAGTCTGAGCGCTGAGCTGACGTTTAAGTTCATCGACAAAACCGTTTGATGCGCACTCTGCATTAACATCCACCACCAATCGCTTCGCCAACAACTGCCGTGCCTGTTCAAGACTCCAGATCGACTCAGCGACCAGCGCATATTGACCAGTAAACTCATCCAGAGCACAGCTCCCTTCGATCACCAGTATCTGATCGTCCACCAATAATTCAGCGATCTTTTCCAACAGATCGGAGTAAATGGTGATATCCGCCCTAGCTCGGTGGTCATCTACTGTCGCGAACACGACCCGTCCTCGCCGCCCTCTACTGCTTCGAGTACCGCTCAATAACCCCGCCACGCGGCGCCGGCCCGGCGTCAAGCCCGACAGATCGCAGGTGACAAATTGTTCTATTTCATTGGTGTAACGCAGTATCGGATGGCCCGTAAGATATAACCCCAATGCGCCTTTTTCGGCAGCAAGCCGCTGAGACTCCGGCCATTCTTCGAGCTCTGCTATTCGGACCACCTTATTTAAACTGGCACCTGACTCCGACAGACCAAACATATCATCCTGCCCTGCCTCTCGGTCGCGGACATGTTGCTCGGCCATACTAAGGGCTTCATCAAGCGCATGGATAAGCGAGTTTCGATTGGGGCCAATCGAGTCCAACGCGCCAGCACGGATCAAAGCCTCCAGGACGCGCCGATTTGCCTTGCGAAGATCAATGCGCTTGCAAACATCAAATAAATCCATAAAGGGACCCGCAGACTCTCGCTCATTGACGATTGTTTCGATGGCCGCTTGTCCAGCGCCCTTGATCGCGCCCAGGCCGTAACGGATAGAACACTCATCGGCCGCTGCAAATTTATATGCGCACTCATTCAAATCCGGTTGCAGAACCTTCAACTTCAGACTACGACACTCGTCGATGAGGGTAAAAACCTTATCCGAGTTATCCATATCGGCGGATAATACCGCCGCCATGAACGCCGCCGGGTGATGTGCCTTCAGCCAAGCGGTTTGATAGGCCACCAGTGCGTAGGCGGCGGAATGAGATTTGTTAAACCCGTAACCGGCGAACTTCTCTATAAGATCGAATATGGGCGTTGCAATCTCGACCCCAACGCCTCGCTCTGCTGCACCAGCGACGAAATCTTCGCGCTGACTCGCCATTTCCTCAGCTTTCTTTTTTCCCATGGCACGACGCAACAAATCCGCCGCCCCGAGGGTATAACCCGCGAGCTCTCTGGCAATCTGCATCACCTGTTCCTGATAAAGAATGACCCCATAGGTGGGTTTTAAAATAGGCTCCAGGGCCGGATGGGAGTACTGCACCTGCGCGCGTCCATGTTTCCGATCAATGAAGTCCTCAACCATGCCGGACTGCAACGGACCCGGGCGAAATAGTGCCACTAGTGCAATTAAATCCTCGAACTTATCGGGCTGCAGACGCTTAATGAGATCCTTCATACCGCGGGATTCAAGCTGAAAAACAGCGGTCGTCGTGGAGCGCTGGATAAGCTCGAAGGTCTCATTATCATCCAATGCAATACGCGTAATATCGATTTCAGGACCACCGACTGCCTGATGAGTCTCGTTCACCGCCGTCACCGCCCAGTCGATCACTGTCAAGGTGCGTAGCCCTAGAAAGTCGAACTTGACCAACCCGATAGCCTCAACGTCTCCCATGTCGAATTGAGTTACTGTAATATCGCTACCGCGTTCGCAATACAGCGGCATAAATTCGGTAAGCTGACGCGGCGAGATCACAACGCCGCCAGCATGTTTACCGGCATTACGAACCAGTCCTTCGAGTTTTTTCGCCAAATCGAGAAGCGCTCTTACTTCTTCTTCCTCCTCATAACGCTTCTTTAAGGCAGGCTCCTCGGCAAGGGCCCGGTCCAGCGTCATGTTTAGATCAAATGGGATTAGCTTCGCGATTAAATCGACAAATCCGTACGGGTGGCTCAGCACCCGGCCGACGTCCCGCACCACCGCTTTGGCAGCCATGCTCCCGTAGGTAATGATCTGAGCCACTCTATCCCGCCCATAACGTTGTTTTACGTACTAAATTACCTCATCGCGCCGATCCATGCAAAAATCGACGTCAAAATCCGGCATCGAAACGCGCTCCGGATTGAGAAAACGCTCGAAAAGTAAATCGTACGCGAGCGGATCGAGATCGGTTATCTCCAGCGCGTAAGCAGCCAACGAACCCGCCCCGGATCCACGGCCTGGACCCACAGGTACTCCATTATCCCTGGCCCACTTGATGAAATCCGCAACAATCAGAAAGTAGCCCGCAAAACCCATTTTGACGATCACGTCAAGCTCGGCGTCTAAGCGCCCACGGTAATTGGTTTGCTCAAATCCTGGAGCCGCACCTGCTACGCTCAATCGTTTCTCCAAACCAATTTCGGTTTCGCTCCGCAACCACTCATTGACGGAATGCCCTTCGGGTACAGGAAACTCCGGCAGATGATATTGCCCGAACTCGAGCTCCACGTTGCAGCGAGTGGCGATATGCACACTGTTTTCCAGCGCCTCGGGAAGATCCTGAAACAATGTCTGCATTTCCTCGACGCTCCGCAAATACTGTGCCTCGCTGTACCGCCTGTGTCGGCGCGCATCAGAAAGCGTTCGACCCTCTTGAATACAAACGCGTGCCTCATGCGCCTCGAAATCTTGAGGAGCGAGAAACCGGACATCGTTGCTTGCTACAACTGGAAGCTCCATCTCGCCTGCTAGGCGCAATATAGCGTCGATGTATTCGCGCTCCCCTGGTCGCCCTGTGCGCTGTATCTCCAAATAGAAGCGCTCGGGAAATAATGAATGCCATTCCGCACAACGCACAGCAGCCAACCTCGCGTTGCCGCTCGCGAAGGCACTACCGATATCGCCGGCAGGACCTGCCGACATGGCAATGAGGCCGGAATTGCAAGTTCCTAACCAGTGTGAATCGACCATAGGTCCAGCAGTTGTCTGACCTTCGGTATAACTTCGAGTGATGAGTTCCGACAGATTCTCGAAACCTCGACGATTCTGGCAGAGCAAAACAAGGCTGCTCGGCTTTGACTGGCCGGCTTCACCTCGCACCATGATTTCGGCGCCGATTATAGGCTTCACGCCGCGCTCCTGTGCTGCGCGATAAAACTTTACCGCAGAGAACAGATTTCCCTGCTCGGTAACCGCGATCGCCGACATCTTCAATTCGCTCGCAAGCTGCACCAACGCAGGCACCCGGATCACGCCATCAACGATGGAGTATTCGGTGTGCACATGAAGATGAACGAATCGTGCTGTCATTAGTTTTGCGGTGGCAACTCATTGCTCCGCGTATTCCGAGTATCTTCCGACCTTAGACGATACTCGCTTGGGTCGCCGCCAACTTCAAGGTTTTTAACCGGTGAGAACGAGCGCCGATGTATGGGGCAAGGCCCCAGATCTGCTAACGCCCGCAAATGCCGTTTCGTGGCATAGCCTTTGTGCATCCCAAAACCGTAACCAGGATAGCGCTGGTCCATATCTTCCATCAGCGAGTCGCGGCTCACCTTGGCGATAATCGACGCTGCGCTGATGGCACGAATGCGTCTGTCACCGGAGACAAACGTGCGCACTGGGCACGGTAACGATGGGGCGTTGCTACCATCCACGAGAACCAGGTCAGGCATCCTCTCTAGCGCGTAAATGGCCCGTTGCATCGCGAGCAAGCTCGCCTGAAGTATGTTAATCCGGTCGATCTCCTCGACCTCGGCCCACCCAATCGCCGACGCTCTGGCACTACGCCTGATCTCTTCGGCCAGGTAGGTACGGCGGCTACTGCTTAATGCCTTCGAGTCTGCAAGCCCATCGATGTGATGCCTTTGATCGAGGATTACCGCGCCGGCTACTACTGGCCCCGCCAGCGGACCACGCCCTACTTCATCCACTCCGGCGGTTAACGCCAGGGAAGACATGAGTTAGTTAGAAACCAGTTCAAGCACTGTTTGGGCCGCACCCCTACCGTTCCCTCGGCGCAATGTCTGATGTAAGCGCGCAAATTCACGCAAAAGAGGCTCCGCGCTCGCGGGCTCGCGCAGCCACATCAATAGCTGCTGAGCCATATCTTCCGCTTTCATGGCGCCTTGAACGAACTCCGGAACTAACATCCGGCCGGCTAGGACATTCGGCATGGAAATGTAGGGGATTTTCAACGCCGCACGGATTATCCAGTAGCTCACCCAAGCTACTTTATAAGCGACCACCATCGGTCGTCTATGCAACATAGTTTCCACCGCTGCCGTTCCGGATGCGGTTAGCACAACATCCGCGGCACTTAACACTTCGGTGGTTCCTTTTTGAATGATCAAAGGCGAAACAAGCGCACCACCGGACACCCCTCGATTTGCCTCGCGCCGGGCAAGTACTGCGCGGAGTTCCCGTTCGCGTTTCTCATTGACTACTGGAACGACACATTGCAAATCAGGAAACTCCTTCTGACAGATCTCTGCCGTTTCGAGAAAAGTATTGGCATGACGATGCATTTCACCACTTCGGCTACCGGGTAACAGCGCCAACACCGGCCGCCACTCGGCGATACCAAGGCGCTCACGAGCTGCGTGTCGATCGGTATGGTCGGGAGTGGCATCCGCCAAGGGGTGCCCCACAAACACCGCAGGGATACCGAATTGGCGATAGTAATCCTCTTCGAAAGGGAATATCGTCAAGACCAAATCGGTGGCGCGGGTAATTTTTTTGACGCGACCTTCCCGCCACGCCCATACCGTCGGGCTTACGTAATGCACCGAGGGGATCCCGACCAAACGGCATTGCTCTTCCACCGGTAGATTAAAATCTGGTGCGTCGATACCGACGAAGAGATCTGGCGGATCTTCTACAAAATGGCGAATTATCCGACGCTGTAAACGGCGCAAGCGCGGATAATGCTTGAGCACTTCAACCAGACCGATTACTGCTATTTCATCGCTGTCCAGCAACCCCTCACAGCCCGCCGCCCGCATAGCTGGTCCAGCAATCCCGCTCACCTCAACATCCGGCCGAAGTTCTCTAAGTCCAGCCACCAACTCTGCCCCCAGCCGATCCCCAGACGGCTCCCCCGCAATCATCCCAACACGCAATGTCACCAGCTCATCTACACGGAAAAAGATGGGAACAAATCCAAGCGAGTCCCACAACGGTTCAAACGGCTATGACCGAGCCCAAGGCAAACTTCGTTGAAAAGCGAAAGGTACATGAAACCACTAGAACATATCTTGCGAAATCTAACACCGCCGCACGCTAGCTGGAGCTGTTTCAACGAACTATGCCGCGACTGGCGGTTTTAATAAAGTCAACCAACTTCCCCACCTCCTCGCAGTCTTTCGCCAATTCATCAAGGCAATGCAACGCATCGTCAAGCGTCAGTTTTTGCCGGTAGAGGATCTTATATGCTTGGCGGAGGCTACTGATCGTCTGGGAGGAAAACCCGTGGCGTTTCAAGCCTTCGCGATTAAGGCCGCGAACATGTCCAGTGTTACCAGCAACCATCATGTATGGTGGTACGTCTTTAACGATTGCGGCGGCAATACCGGTGAAACTGTATGCACCTACCCGGCAAAATTGATGCACGCCGGTAAATCCACCCAGATTTACATAATCTTCAATCTCAACGTGGCCAGCCAGCGTCGCATTGTTCGCAAACACCGTGTGTGACCCAACCAGGCAGTCGTGAGCGATATGGCAATACGCCATGATCCAGTTATCGTCGCCGATTCGTGTAGTACCCCCGCCGTGCTCCGTGCCCCGATTGATAGAGCAATACTCTCGAATGACATTACCCGTGCCGATCTCAAGTCTCGACTCTTTGTCTCCATCAAATTTCTTATCTTGCGGCTGATCACCGATGGAACAAAAGGTGAAAATTTTAGTTCCACGCCCGATCCGAGTCGGTCCGCGGATAACTACATGTGGGCCAATGTTGGTGCTGTTTCCCAACTCAACCCCCGCTTCGATGATGCTCCAAGGACCGACACTGACGTCAGAACCCAGCTTTGCGTCAGAGTCTACGAGTGCACGCGAATCAATCAACTATCCCTTTCCATTTTAGTTGTCATGAACTCGGCGCTACACACAACCTCTTCGTCGACCGCCGCTGTCGCGGAAAATTTAAATATTCCTCGTATCTCTCTTTTCAACTCAACCGCCAACTTGAGCTGCGCACCCGGCTCAACCGGTTTTTTAAAGCGCGCCTTGTCTACACCCACTAGATAATACACAACCCCTTCACGGGCTTTTTCATCCCGTGAGTAAAAGGCCAATAAACCAGTTGCCTGCGCCATAGATTCGAGGATCAATACGCCTGGCATTACTGGCTGCCCCGGAAAATGACCGGCGAAAAACGGTTCGTTGAAAGTTACGTTTTTAATCGCGACCAGGGATTTGTTTGGTTCACATTCGAGCACCT
>CAZBOQ010000274.1:0-1963 GCA_964493555.1 uncultured Gammaproteobacteria bacterium
CGGGTCGGCTCGAAACTCTGAGCTTTGGGCGAGGTAGTCCTTACACTCAGCAAGCGTGGGAAAAGTATCGGGCTGCAGGTCAATATGGTTGCCATCCGGATCGCGGGAGTACAACGAAATCGAAGGACCATGATTGATTGGCCAAACCGGTAATATTCCTTCAGCTTTAAGCCGTACATAAGTGTTCCACAGATCTTCCAGCGACGCCATGCTATAGGCAATGTGATCGACGGTAGCCATACCCTCGACCTCTTTACCTTCAAACTCCACATCGGCGATGGCGAGTCTATGGTGTTCCTGATCGAAGGTCATGAAAGACACTATGTCGCTGTCGAAAACGGGTTCAGCCCCGAGCACTGTGCTGTACCAATGCATTAGTACACTTTTCTGAGTTGTCCTCAGCACAACATGGGCCATATAAGATGGCGAAACTTTAGCACCTGAAAGCGAGCGTGCAGCTGTATCGATGGTCTTCTTGTTTTCTACCTGCACGCTAGACATTTTTGCCCTCCCGTTCCAATGCGCGACCGCTGCAAGCAGCGTATAACGGTTAAATATGGCAATCAAATCCCTGCGCGCCTGCTCAGCGAGCAACCGCGCCATCGATTACTTGGTGCTGAGCTTGCGGCTGCAGAAGTTTTTGGCTTCGCCTATCAGGCCTACTGAATTCCCCGGACCACCTAACTCTAACCGGTTTCAAAACGACCTCCTAGTGTTTAACTATTGAGGCATCCACCAAATGTCTCACTACACTCAATGTTCCACCGTCACCGCTGCGGCCCCCTCAGGCGCATGGAATATTGCCCATGTAATGTAGTCCAACATCAAGGAATTAAAGCCTTTCCGCAGCACTTTCGCTATCTTGTAAATCAAAACCTCAACGTAATTTCACCTCCAACATGCAGTCAGCGTCCGTGCAGAATGAGAAGAATCCGTATTCTTCAGGGAGGCATTTTGATCTCGTCTGCTTTGGCTGCTAGGGTGTTAACCGTGTTCGCTGGGGGTGCCGACACGGCTGAGATAAACCCTTCGAACCTGAACCGGTTAAAGCCGGCGCAGGGAAGCGAAATCTTTCGGCCCTAGAGCCAATTCACTTCCCGGTACAACAATCACCGTCGTCGAAGAGCGTGTTTGCACGTTCTGACTGTGGTTTTACATTTTAAACGTTAGGCAAGCCCCTTCTTGGGAAACAGGTACTTCTATGAACGGAACCACTAGTGACGACAATCAAAGACCAAACGGCAATCAACCTAACTCACGCAAAGTGCACATACATGGAAAAGACGGCGTTCGTGTGCCGATGCGGGAGATCGCGCTCTCCGGTGGCGAGCCACCGCTGTGCGTTTACGATACCAGCGGCCCCGAGAACCAAGATATTCGCAAGGGGATCCCGCCCTTACGTGAACAGTGGATTCGCTCGCGCGGTCAATATGACGAAGCGATGCCCTCTTACAAACCGGTGCCCGGGCACAGTGACCCCAATATTCCAATGCCGCCCGCCAGAAAAGTCTTGAAAGGACGTGACAATGTCACTCAGATGCATTATGCGAAAAAGGGCGAAGTCACCCCCGAGATGGAATTTATTGCCATCCGCGAAAACATGGATCCCGAATACGTACGTGCAGAGGTCGCCCGCGGGCGCGCAATTATCCCGGCGAACATTAACCACCCCGAAAGCGAGCCGATGATCATCGGGCGAAACTTTTTAGTCAAGATAAATGCCAACATCGGCAATTCGGCAGTCACCAGTAATATTGAAGAAGAAGTGGAGAAGATGAGTTGGGCGACGCAATGGGGTGCCGACACCGTGATGGATCTATCCACCGGTAAGAATATCCATGAGACCCGCGAGTGGATTGTCCGAAACTCACCGGTACCTATCGGCACGGTACCCATTTACCAGGCGCTGGAAAAAGTCGGGGGTGTTGCCGAAGATCTAAACTGGGAGATCTATCGCGACACC
>CAZBOQ010000275.1:0-14617 GCA_964493555.1 uncultured Gammaproteobacteria bacterium
CAGCTGGCCGCGTGAACGTACGTCGGTGGGCGCGCCGGAACCGCGGCGGTTGCCGCGAAAGTTTGTTACCGCTGCGTATCGACCGGTTCGGGTCATCGCGAGCCAGGAACCGCCCGCTTCTAGATCCCGTCCTCCAAACACCTCCGGCGCGTCTTCCCAGAAGTTGGCGGTAGCGCAGGGTCGGTCGTAGAACTCGTCGCGGTTGGCTGCAAGCACCAGCGGGTACTCGGCATACTGGCGGAAGGACAACAATATGAGGCAAATGGCGGCGTTCTCGTTTCGCTTAGTAGTGCAGCAGTGAATGGACCGTGTATTTAGCTAATTTATCCCGCCCTCCTAGAGCATCCAGCTCAATTAGGAAGGCGCAGCCTGTGATGGTTGCACCAAGTCGCTCAACGAGTTTGCAACTTGCAGCAGCGGTGCCGCCAGTTGCGATGAGATCATCGACTAGTAATACTCGGTCGCTGTTGTTCAGTGCATCGACGTGAATTTCGAGGCTTGCCGAGCCATACTCCAACGCGTAACTGGCACTCTCAACCTGGTGCGGCAATTTGCCAGGTTTTCGCAAAGGCACGAAGCCTACTCCGAGTTGCGCAGCGGCGAGCGTGCCGAAGATGAAGCCACGCGCCTCCATCCCAGCGATCGCTGTGACGGAGTGATTGCCAAACGGCTCAACGAGATGTTGCACCGCACGCGCCAGGGTTTCGGGCTCTTTCAAAAGTGGCGTGATGTCTCGGAAAATGATCCCGGGTTTTGGGAAATCGGGGATCGAGCGAATTTTCGCTTTTATTGCGTCCAACGTAGTGAGTCTCTCAAGGGGCGACGACTAGCGATTATACACCGCGGGCTGGGCGCAGGCGTCTCGTTGCAGATGCCTGCTGTGTTCGACATGATGGGTGTTACGCCTACTGCTCTTTGGGAGCGTGCCCTATAAGCGGCGACCGATGAACGATCTATATTACTTTGCATATGGCTCCAATATGTTGTCGGCTCGCTTGCAGTACCGCGTGCCGGCGGCACGGTTCGACAGCGTGGCGCGCTTGGATGGATATTCATTGTTTTTTTGCAAAAACGGCGAGGATGGATCAGGCAAATGTAATCTGTTGGTGAGTGACGGCCCCGATGACCATGTTTACGGTGTGATCTATCGCCTGGCTGCGCTCGAGAAATCGGTTCTCGACCGCATCGAAGGGCCGCGCTACGAGGTTACGGAGTTGCAATTGAGTACCGCGCAAGGCAAGCGTACGGTATTTGCTTATCAAGCCGGTTCGGAGCACATGGAACCCGGTCTGCAACCTTACGAGTGGTATAAGGCCTTTGTCGTTGAAGGCGCACGTGCGCATGGACTGCCGCGCGATTATATTGCGTTCCTGGACGGGGTTGTGGCAAGGAGCGATCCGGATATGGAGCGTGCGTTGTTTAATGCCTCTATTTTGGGGCAGCCGTATTCTTAAACATCCTCGTTTTTAACAATATTGTTTAGCTCGCGGTAGTCGAACTTGCCCGAACCGAGCAATGGAATCTCTTCGGCGTACAGAATCCGGCGCGGAATTATGAGCTCGCTAAAACCGAATTTGCGGGCCGCTGCGACCAGAGATTTACGGTCGATGCCGTTGTTTTCTGTCACAAGGACAATCTGTTCACCTTTACGCACATCGGTCGTTGTAACCGCTGCGTGTTGGTTGTCAGGGCATATAGCCGTAGCGAGTTCTTCAACGCTCCGAAGAGAAACCATTTCTCCGCCGATGTTGGCGAAGCGTTTAGCCCGCCCGAGAATGTGAACGAAGCCCTCTCCGTCGACCGTAACGATGTCACCTGTGTCATACCAGCCGCTCCCGCGAGCTTGGGTCCATGGCGGTGTGAGTTCGCCGTCGCCGCCGTGGAACAGGTGGCCTTTCATAACGTTCGGTCCGCTGATGATTAGACGGCCACCCTGCTCCAGGCCCTCGACAGGTTCGATGTAATATTCTATTCCGGTTAACAATTGCCCGACCGAACCAGGCCGGTTTTCCATCGGTGTATTGACGGCCACGACTGGGCTCGCTTCAGTCGCGCCGTAACCCTCCAGGACCCGTTGCCCGAGCTTGTCGGCCCATACCCGCCGAGTGTCTTCTTGGAGTTTCTCGGCACCACAGATAACAAAACGTATTTAGATGAAGTCGTAGGGGTGTGCATGGCGCGCATAGCCGGCCAGGAACGTATTGGTTCCGAACAAGACCGTGGCGTTAATGTCGTAACAAAGCTGGGGGATGAGGCGATAGTGCAATGGAGTCGGATAAAAGAATATTCTGGCTCCGTCTAGTAGTGGTAAAAGGATGCCGCCTAACAAGCCGAACGCATGAAAAGCGGGCATGACGTTAAAGACGACGTCTTTACGTGTAAGCGCAATGAGGCTTTGGACTTGCGCACGGTTTGCCAGAAGATTCGCGTGCGACAGCACGACGCCCTTGGGGATCCCCTCGGACCCTGAAGTGAATAATATTACCGCGGACTCATCGGGAACGGTGTTGGAGACGCTGAACGCATAAGCCGTCCGCGGGAATCGTGCCGCGACCAAGCCTCGAAGTTTTCCAATTATTCCCAGATTCGCCCCGAGATCTTCGAGGTAAATCACTTTTACATGCTTGCTCAGGGCGTCTGCGGCCACCTGTAGATCGGCGCCTTCGACAAACTTCCGTGAAGTAAATACGACGTTGATTTGTCCGGTCTCGCAGGCGGTGATCAACCCGTGTTTACCAGCAGTGAAGTTCAACATAGCTGGAATCCGCCCGCGGCAATGGCAGGCAAGCAGTGCAACAATCGTTGCAGAGGCATTTGGTAGCATCAGGCCGACATGCTCACCTGGGCGGCTGTATGTTTTCATCAAATTGCCTAGGATGAATGAGCGCATTAGCATTTGTCGGTAGTTAAGTGGTTCGCGGTTGGTGTCCTCGATAATGAGGTGGGAAGGTCCGTGTCGATGCATTGCGTCGAGCACTGCATCGAATAGCGTGACGTTATAGTCACAATTTTCGAATGCGATGCGGCGCATGACATCGGTAAGCGCACGCGTCGCGGCGCGCCGACGCTCGTTACCCTGCAAGTGGTCCGGCACGGGTAACCGGCGTGGTGGTAAAAAGCGCAGAGTGATCTTGGGAAAACGTCGAATCCGAACAACACCGCGTAGATATCCCAGCGGCGAGTATTGGGCGCCCTCTATACCGACAGGTAGAACCATAGCACTGGCTCGATCAGCAACCATACCCGGGCCTTCGTAGATTTTCATCAAGGAACCCGAGACTGTAATGCGGCCTTCGGGAAAGATGACAGCTTTGCGGTCCTCTTTGAGGAACTTGATCAAGGACTTCATGGAGATGGGATTGGTCGGATCAACCAGAAACAGATCTACGAATGCGAGGAACGGACGGAAATACCATTTCTTTGCCATCACCGGATTGATGGCAAAAGTCGGGCGATCAGGGAAAAACAAATAAAATAGGAGTCCATCCAGCAACGACACATGGTTAGCGACGATCAAGACGCGTGGTCCGGCTGCGTGATAATTCTCTAGGCCGACCACGTCTACCCGATAAAGCAGTGAGAACAACGTGCGCACCGGGATTTTCAGACAATTGACTAGAAAAGTATGCATTAAATATCCGTCAAGAGCGGGTGGGAACAGGCTTTAGCCAGCGAACAGTCGTGCCTTGCCATTCGTAGGTTATAACCTGTTCTTACAGGTGCCGAGAGCAAATCGTAGACTAATCGAGCAACACAATGCAGCAGAGTTTTCGCGCGCTCGCTCAGGGGAGACGGATTTCAGATGCTCGAGGCAAGTAGTAGTTGTTGCCCTGGGTGCAGAAGGCTCTCTGATGCAAGTCTGTTCCAGCGGCGTAAATCTGCCACTGATACCTTGAAACGTCTAGCGATGCGCCACAGCGAATCGCCGGGACGTACATTGTAGATACGGACTTGGTTAGGGTCAGTGACCGTGGACTGGGAGCTCCAAATCTCTAATTGCTGACGCGGATAGAGGAGATCGCTTTGCGATAAATTGTTCCACGCGACCAGCTGCGAGACAGAGACCCGGTATGCTTGGGCGATATGACTTAACGTGTCTCCCGATCTGACGGCGTAAACGCGCTTTGTTCCTCGCCGCTCGATTGCCTGTGCGGTTTGTCCGGTCTTTCCCAGTGGTGGTACCGCTAAAGTTCGTCCGACCCGTATCAGCGTTCCGCGTAGCTTATTCCAGCGTTGTAGGGCAGCGACTGAGGTGCCGTAGCGCTCGGCGATGTGGCCCAACGTGTCACCGGGTTTGATACGGTGCGTGCCCCACGTGAGCCGCTCTTCTGGAGGCAATGAAGCGATACCCCTTTTCAGACGATCTGCGTTTTGGATCGGCACCAAAACTGTGTGCGGACCGTCGGGTGGGGTCGCTAGTCGGCGAAAACCCGGATTCAGCAGCTTGAAATCCGTTTCCTTGACACCCGCGATTTGTGCTGCTTTGGTGAGATCGGTCTGCTGGCCTAGATCGATCTCGGCGAAGTAAGGTTCGTTTGGCACCGGATGCATGCGTGTCTCGAAACGTGCTGGGTCGGCAACGATGATCGCAGCGGCTAACAGTCGAGGTACATAAGCTTCGGTTTCCCTAGGCAGTTCCAGCGACCAGAAATCGATGGCCTTACCCGCTCGTTTATTGCGTTTGATCGCACGGCTGACAGCTGCTTCACCGCAATTGTAGGCGGCTAATGCCAGCAGCCAGTCGCTATCGAACTTACGGTGCAGCACCGACAAATAATCCAGCGCGGCCAGTGTGGCACTGACCACGTCACTGCGACCGTCGTACCACCAGGTCTGTTCTAGCCCGAACATACGACCGGTACTTGGGATGAACTGCCACAATCCGCCAGCACCGGCACTGGAATGCGCGTGTGGTTGGTAAGCGCTTTCGATGATGGGCAGCAGTGCCAGATCCAGTGGCAAGCCGCGCTCCTGGAGTGCTTGGGTGACAAAATACAGATACGGAGCCGCCCGTTCGGAGACTCGCTCCATGTAGTCGCGATTGCGTTTGAACCAAGCAAGTTCTGCACGGATCTCTTTGCGCGCTTTGCGTGGTAGGCTGAGTTGAGTACCAATGTAAGACCATAGTTTCAGTTCCCTAATAGGTACCGTGCTAGGACGTTCAGCGGGAACAGCGCTTACTACGACTGGGTCCGAGGGCAGTGGACGTTCATCGGGAACAGTGCTCACTGCGACTGGGGGTGAGGGTAGGGGTGGCGCTGTGGGGCTGACCACAGTAGATCTATTGCGCACCTCGGGTGTCGCACAGCCACCGACCACTAGGAGGGCAGCTAACGCGCCACGCTGGAAGCGGGCACTCTTCCCCCAAAACATGGCTTCGATACTATTGAGCAGTGAATTCTACGTCAATAGTTAGCGTAAAACTGGTGGGTTACAGTACATATTGATAGTTACACATAAATAATATATCTCTCCTGTGGTCCGATACATTACCATTGAGTCCAGATGAGCACGATGGACTTGGCTGAAAACTCCGATCCTTGGTCGCGTCTGCGAGTCTGGTTCTCTGGGGTTCCGGGGCGCCTGCTCGCGCAGAGCGAGCAAGCCGTTCTTGCGCGAATCTTGCCCGATCTGTTCGGCTACCATCTGATCCAGTTGGGCCGTCTTAATCCTCCAGCGATGACGGCTTCGCGTATATCGCACAAAATGGTTGCTGCGATCGATTTGGCGCACGTTACCGGCGATGAGCCGATTGAGGGTGTGGCGCTTGCTTGCTCGGCGGGAGCCTTGCCTATCACCGGCGATAGCGTCGACGTCGTTTTACTCCCGCACGTGCTTGAATTCGAGGACAATCCCCACCAGGTGTTACGCGAGGTTGAGCGGATCCTGATCGGTGAGGGTCATATTGTGGTTGTTGGATTCAATCCGTTCAGCCTGTTCGGCTTGTGGCGGATCTTGTTGTGGTGGAAAGAGCAGCCGCCGTGGTCAGGGGGGTTTCTGAGTGCGGCGCGATTGAAGGATTGGCTGAAGTTGTTAGGCTTCGATACTGTTTCTACTAGTTTCCTGTTTTATCGGCCGCCGTCGCGTCACCCTGGACTATTAGCCCGGGTAAAATTCTTAGAGAAGGTGGGCTCGTTTTGCTGGCGTTATTGCGGCGGCGTTTATGTACTGGTAGGCAAAAAGCGAATCGAGAACCTGACGCCGATAAGAACGCAATGGACCCGGCGTCGACATTTGATCTCTACTGGATTGACCGAACCTACGACACGAAGCGATGGAAGACAAGCTAGTCGTTGAACTTTTTACCGACGGTGCTTGCCGCGGCAATCCCGGCCCGGGGGGGTGGGGTGCGCTACTCAAATTTGGCGAGAATGAGCGGGAGTTGTTCGGTGGTGAAGCGCACACAACTAACAACCGTATGGAGCTATTGGCCGCGATCAAAGGACTCGAGGCTTTGACTAAGACAAGTCGCGTACAGCTCACTACCGATTCACAATACGTGAAGAAGGGTTTGACGGAGTGGATGCCGCAATGGAAGCGACGTGGCTGGCGTACTGCTGGTAAGAGACCGGTCAAGAATGTGGATCTGTGGCGGCGACTGGATGAAGCCGTTTCCCATCATAGAATCGAGTGGTGCTGGGTAAAAGGACACTCCGGGCATTGGGGTAACGAACGTGCCGACCAACTTGCTAATGATGGTATAGACGCGCTAGGTTTGGATGACTAAGCTTCACTGATGCGGCAAATCGTCCTCGACACAGAAACCACGGGGCTCGAACCGGACGAAGGCCACCGGATTGTCGAGCTCGGCTGTGTTGAGTTGACTGATCGACGTTTGACCGAGCGCACGTTCCATCAGTATTTGTCCCCGGACCGTGACATCGACGAAGGGGCACTCGAGATTCACGGTATCAGTAACGAATTTCTGAAAGGCAAACCTCGGTTTGGCGAAGTCGCTCAGGATTTCGTTGATTTCGTTCGTGGTGCAGAGTTGGTGATCCATAATGCACCGTTCGATGTCGCATTTCTGAATGCCGAACTGCGGCGCTTGGACGAAGCTTGGGGGCGTATCGAGGACTATTGCGACGTTCTCGACACGCTGACCCTGGCACGCGAATTGCATCCCGGCCAACGCAATTCTCTTGATGCGCTGTGCAAGCGCTACGAAGTCGACAACACCGGTAGGGATTTCCACGGCGCATTGTTGGATGCAGAGTTGTTGGCTGACGTTTATCTGGCAATGACTGGTGGTCAAACGGCACTACGTTTCGACGAAACTATTGATAGTTCACATGATGCGGACATCGGTGCGGTCGTAGCTGATAGCGCCCGAGCACCGTTAAGGGTCATTCTACCGACCGACGATGAACTGGCAGCGCACGCGGCGCGCCTTGCAGCGATAGATCAGCTTAGCGAAGGACAGTGTATAGGTTTGGATAATGGGTAGAAGGTCGCACGCTGTTAGCAACCGTACGTGCACGAGCCAGATAAATGTTCCTGTTTTGTCTGGACTTCCGCTACTACTAGCGGTCGAGTTTTAGACTGCGAAATTCGAATCCTTGACCTTCGCGGTCTGAAGGTCTCTCTCTATTCCGCCGGGGGGGCATCTGTGACCGCGGCGTCGATTAGTTTCTGCAACTCCCCGTTTTGGTGTAGATCCATCACTATATCGCAGCCGCCGACCAACTCACCGCCGATAAACACTTGCGGGAAGGTCGGCCAGTTGGACACGCTAGGTAGGTTCTGGCGAACGTCCGCATCCGCCAGTACGTCGACATAAGCAAATTCGGCACCACAGGAACGCAACGCTTCCGAGGTGCGCATCGAGAATCCACACTGAGGTGCCTGTGGTGTACCTTTCATAAAAAGCACGACAGGGTGGGATTCTATTGCTTCGCGTAGGTGCTCCGTGATGTCCATTGTAGAAAGTCCCCTAAATTCACTGAGTTAGTTTAGAATGAGTCTAAACTGTTCGTAAGCAAAACAAAAGTAACCTCAAGCATTCCCAGAGTTGTCTTGCAACCGGGCGTCAAAACGTTAACAATCTAACTTCATGGTAGAGGTGATATAAAAGTTCACAGAGCGCGTGTAACGCGTTGAAAATTTAGGGGGAAGTGCGATGAATCCGTTAGATTCAATCACCGGCACGATCGTTTGCGGTTTTATTCTGTCACTGGTTGTCATTTGGCTGGTCCCGATGCTTGCAGGCGGCTAGCGTTCGCCACCTGCGACTAAAAAACAACGAGGGAGAAAGACATGGACTCACTAGGAATGCTGTCGCTCGATCGATGGCTGCACATATTGTCCGGCATTACGTGGATTGGCCTTTTGTACTATTTCAATTTCGTCCAGACGCCGGCGATGGCTGCTGCGGGTGCCGACACAGATGGACCAGGACCCGCCGGGATCGCGAAATATGTAGCGCCTCGGGCGCTTTTGTGGTTTAGATGGGCCGCTCTGGCAACTTGGTTGACAGGTGCCTACTATCTGATGGTTGCTCCGCAATATGGTCTACATGGGGCTTTTTCGCTTGGCATAGGCCAAGGTAATCCGGCGCTGACGACCATAGGTCTCGGTGCTTGGATGGGTACAATCATGTTGTTCAACGTGTGGGTGCTCATCTGGCCGAATCAGAAGAAGATTCTCGGTTTTGTCCAGGCCAGTGATGAAGAGAAAGGCAAGGCTCGTCGTGTCGCTGCGTTGGCTTCACGCACCAACACGATGTTGTCTATTCCAATGTTATTGTGCATGGGTTCGGCATCTCACGGTTTACCGTTCTAGACCCACGCGAGGAAATCTGCCGTACCGAGCCCGGCCACACGGCCGGGCTTGTTGTTTTGGAACTAGAAAATGCGTCATTTTCTGACATTGCTGGATTTGACACCCGAGGAGTTACGCGCGGTCGTGCTGCGCGCCATCGAACTGAAAACGCTTTCTAGCGATGACTATCTGCCGCTGAATCGCCGGGTGCTGGCAATGGTGTTTGAGAAGTCATCGACCCGCACCCGCGTATCGTTCGAGACCGCCATGATCCAACTCGGTGGCCAGGCGATTTTTCTTCCGCCCCGCGATACTCAGCTTGGCCGGGGCGAAGACGCCGCCGATACCGCCCGCGTGTTGTCGGGTATGGTGGATGCCATTATGGTGCGTACTTACGCGCACGACCGTCTCGAAAGCTTCGCGGCACATGCCAGTGTTCCAGTAATCAACGGATTAACCGATCGGCATCATCCCTGCCAACTGTTGGCCGATGTGCAAACCTTTTGGGAAAAACGTGGGCCAATCACCGGTAAACGGGTTGCATGGGTAGGCGACGGCAACAACATGTGTAATTCCTACATCAATGCTGCCCAGCAGTTTGGGTTTGACCTCGCCATCGCGACACCGAAGGGTTACGAGCCTGATGCCGCGTTGTTAGCGGCGAGCGGTGAACAGGTCGAGTTAGGTAGCGATCCTTTGGCTGCAGTGCGAAACGCAGATTTGGTTGTAACCGACGTTTGGGCGAGTATGGGGCAAGAGGAACAAGCCGACCAACGTGTTGATGTGTTCACACCGTTCCAGGTTAACGAAGAGCTGCTGGCTGCGGCCAGCCCGGACGTGCTTTTTATGCATTGCTTACCTGCGCACCGTGGCGAAGAGATAAGCGAAGATCTGCTCGATCACCCAAGCAGCGTAGTGTGGGATGAATCTGAGAATAGACTGCATGCGCAGAAAGCACTGCTGGAATTTCTGATCACTAGTATCTGATCTGCATCTGTGTGATGCGATTTTTGTTGACCAACGATGACGGCTACCAGGCGCCGGGTCTGCGGGCGCTTGCCGAGTCGCTAGAAAAGCTCGGCGCGGTAACCGTCGTTGCACCAGACCGTAATCGCAGCGGCGCAAGCAATTCACTGACCTTGAATATGCCGATTCGGGCCTATCAGACTGACAAAGGACACTACGTGGTCAATGGTACACCCACTGACTGCGTTCATGTCGGTGTTACTGCACTCGTCGAGCAGCACCTAGACGTTGTCGTTTCAGGGATTAACGCCGGTGCCAATCTCGGTGACGACGTGCTCTATTCCGGTACGGTTGCGGCGGCCATCGAAGCAAGTTCATTTGGACTGCCGGCGTTGGCGGTATCACTCGTCGGGCGCTCAGTTGTTCACTATGAGAGTGCCGCCGAGTTGGTTCGAATTCTAGTATTGCAAATACAGAATCATCCAGAAGCTTCCGCAAAATTGCTGAACGTCAATGTGCCGGATCTAGCGCGCGAAGAATTAGCTGGAGTGCGTGTCACACGACTTGGAAGCCGCCACGTATCGGAACCTGTTATCAAGACGATTGATCCGCGAGGCGAACCGCTTTATTGGATCGGTCCGCCGGGTGATGCACAAGATGGCGGTCCCGGCACCGACTTTCATGCCGTTGCAAACGGCTACGTGTCGGTGACGCCTTTGCAGCTTGATTTGACACGCCATAATGCACTCGATAACGTCTCCAGGTGGCTCGATGGTATGCGCATCGATGAGCGCTGATTCGCGCGGCATCGGAATGACTTCGCAGCGGTCGCGCAATCGACTGGTCGAACAACTGCGCGCCATGGGGATCAGATCTGAAGTCGTTCTCGATACGATAGGTCGAACGCCGCGGCACTTGTTTGTGGACGAGGCGCTAGCGAGTCGCGCTTACGAAAATAGCGCACTGCCTATCGGCCACGGGCAAACCATCTCACAGCCTTATATCGTCGCACGCATGACCGAAGTTGTGTTGTCGGTCGGCACGGTGAACGATGTTCTTGAGATTGGAGGGGGCTGTGGCTACCAGGCAGCCGTGCTCGCTCAGTTATGTAAGCGAGTTTTCAGCATAGAGCGTATCGCCGCGTTGGCGCATAAACTTCGTGAGCGCATGCATGCGCTGAAATATTCGAATGTCCGTGTGCGCCATAGTGACGGAAACAAAGGTTGGGGTCATCAGGCGCCCTTCGACGCTATCCTTGTTGCGGCGGCACCGTCCGGAATACCCGAGCAGCTTGGCGAACAACTGCGGGAGGGAGGTAAGCTTGTCATTCCGGTTGGTGGGCCCGGTAGTCAACAACTGTTAGCGGTTACCCGCACCGGGTCCGGTTTGGAAGAGGAATTTCTCGATCAGGTGAGTTTTGTACCTCTGGTAGAAGGTGTCGATTAACTCTTGGACTCCCTGGACTAGCGATGCGGTGTTTGTTGCTGACAACGGTGTTGCTACTAGTACAAGGATGTAGCGGCACTGCCAGGGCGCCGGTAGAGGGTAAAACGACCATGCTCGCGAATCCGGCAACCGTTACCTCGCCGGATCGAAGCTTCTACACGGTCGTGATGGGAGATACGCTGTACTCGGTTGCCTGGCGTTACCAACTAGATTACCGTCAATTAGCACGATGGAATGACATCGGCTCCTCTTATCTAATCCGTCCCGGTGTTCGGTTGACACTCAGAAAACCGGCCAGGTTCGCCTTGCCAGCGCGGGATAAAGCCAAACCCCGAACCGTGCGGAAGGCGGCGCGTCCAGAGGGTTCCCAGCTCAACTCTCGCTTCGAGATGGCCAAAATCCCTGGCAGCAAATCTACTGTTCAACAAGCGGCGGCTGTTATAAAAGCTTCTGTGATAGATGAGAACAAACCACTGAACTGGCGCTGGCCGAGCAAGGGCAAGCACCGCAAGACTGATTCTCCCACCGGTAAGAAAGGTCTGCAGATCCTCGGTGCACAAGGGCAGTCAGTGATTGCGGCGGCCCCCGGTCTAGTTGTCTATAGCGGCAGTGGACTGATCGGTTACGGTAATCTTATTATCATTAAGCACAACGATGTTTTTCTGAGCGCCTACGCGCATAACGATAGCATTTTCGTGGAAGAAGGCGCTGAAGTCGCTGCCGGACAAAAGATCGCTGAGATGGGCAGTTCCGGTGCTAGAGAGGTCATGCTGCACTTCGAAATCCGCCGTAATGGAAAACCAGTCCCACCACTGGATTATCTGCCACGGTCCTGACCGCGCCGTAGGATTTGCGCGTGGCTAAGAAATCGCGCGGTAACAGGACCACTGACGAGGCCCGAGTTCACGACGATGTAACGGCGGAAAAATCTGAACAGATCGATGCCGAGTTCGACACGAAGGACGAGCACTCGGGGCCCGTCTCTAAAGACGGTGCGGTGGGTGAGTTCTCAGAAAGGCAATTGGATGCGACGCGATTGTATCTCGGCGAGATCGGCTACTCGCCGTTGTTGAGCGCGGAGGAAGAAGTCTCGTTCGCTCGGGCTGCACGCGATGGCGACGAAAGTGCCCGCACTCGCATGATCGTTAGTAATTTGCGTCTGGTAGTGAAGATCGCGCGCCGTTATATCAATCGAGGCTTGGCCTTACTCGATCTGATCGAGGAGGGCAATCTGGGTCTTATACGGGCGGTGGAAAAGTTCGATCCGGAGCGCGGATTCCGTTTTTCCACTTACGCGACTTGGTGGGTTCGCCAAACAATCGAACGAGCACTGATGAGTCAGACTAGGACGATCCGTTTGCCAATCCATGTCGTAAAGGAAATTAATATTTACTTGCGTGCTGCTCGACAATTAGCGCAACAGCTCGACCGCGAGCCCAGTTCCGAAGATGTGGCTGAAATGCTCGATAAACCTATCGAGGATGTAAAACGCATGTTGGTTTTGAACGAGCGGGTCACATCGGTCGATATGCCCGCAGATAGGGAATCGAATCGCTCGCTGCTCGACACTATCCCTGATGAAAAAAATACCGATCCGGCGTTGCTATTGCAAGATGATGACATGCACGGCCATATCGAAACCTGGTTGTTAGAGTTGAATGATAAACAACGTGCTGTTGTGGAGTGGCGCTTTGGCCTGCATGGACGCGAGAGCGCAACGCTGGAAGAAGTAGGTGCGGAGATCGGGGTTACCCGTGAACGGGTGCGCCAGATTCAGATAGAGGCGCTTAACTGTCTGCGCCAGATCCTCGAGCGTGAAGGCTTTACCGGTGAGGTGTTGTTTTCCGAACTTTAAGCGAGGCACCAGACGTTGTTTAGTGCGCCCGGAGTAGCCGTGCTCATATAATCAAGGCGGCAGCGACATGGCGCGCTTCGCTCGCAAGGACCATGAAACTGCGGCAGGCCGCCGCCGTATCCATGACCTCAAAACCGATCCCTGCGTTGATAAAGACACCGTTTATTTCGGCTTGGGGAAAGTCTAGCTCCAAGCCAGTACCGAGCAGCACTAATTCCGGTGCGAGTTCGAGTAGCGGTTGAAGATGCTCGATCTGAAGCTCGTCTAGTGTCCGTGGTGGCCAGTTATCAGTAAGCAGCACTGGTGTCAGGATCAGGCTACTCTCAAAACGTTGGTCGTTGATCATTACGCCGGAACGGTCGTAGCCTTGTATGACGTAATGGCCTTCGGCGTTGTCTAACTCGACGTTCATGGCCTGCCTTTAGCGGGTATGATGACGCGACTGATTGCGGCGCGACGTTCGGATTCTAACCATTAGCGATGAAAGGGAGTAGTAAATGAGGCTTATCTTATTGGGTGGCCCCGGCGCTGGTAAGGGCACACAGGCAGATTTGATCTGTGCGGCACAATCGATCCCCAAAATCTCTACCGGAGACATGCTACGAGCCGCCGTTAATGCCGACAGTGCCCTGGGCAGGAAGGCGAAGCAGGTAATGGAGGCTGGCGAGCTTGTGTCCGACGACATCATTCTTGGTTTGATCGAAGAGCGTATCCAACAGCCCGACTGCAAGCGCGGGTTCTTGTTTGACGGTTTCCCGAGAACCATCCCGCAGGCAGAGGGTTTACAGGGATTGAGGGTTTGCGTTGATCGAGTGATAGAGATCAATGTCGATGATGAAGAGATAGTGCGCAGACTTTCTGGGAGGCGCGTCCATGCGGGTTCTGGGCGTACCTACCACATCGATTTTAACCCGCCCCATGCTCCCGGGAGAGATGATCAGACGGGTGAAGCACTGGTCCAGCGAGAAGATGATCAAGAGGAGACTATCCGTAACCGGCTCCGAGTTTATCATCAGCAAACTGAACCTCTGATTCAATTTTATCAAATTAAGGCAGAACAAAATGAAAACGGAGTCGAAAGATTTTCACGTGTAGATGGTCAGGGTTCGGTTAATGAAATTAAAGCGCGCATATTCGCATTATTAGACTGACAATTGTCGTGCCAGGGTTTTTGTCGGTGAAATAAGTTGCGATTGTTTCAGACTGTTTCAAACGAAAAATGTGACTTAGGCAATGCAGGAGGGAAAGCGATACAGAATGGTGATCGCAATAGCGCAGCGATTTGTTTGCACATTCGGAAAATCTGGCGTATAAGGCGTTTGTGGTGTGTTTCTTTGTTCAAAACCTAGTAAGGGGGTTTGACTATGGCAACTCGTAGGAAGAAAACTTCGCGGAAAAAAGCTGCGAAGAAAAAGGTAGCTAAACGCAAGACAAAGAAGAAGGCCAAGAAGAAGGCGGCCAATAAGGCCACGCGGAAAAAGGCCAAGAAAAATGCCAAGAAAAAAGCCAAGAAAAAAGCAAAGAAAAAAGCAAAGAAAAAAGCTAAGAAAAAAGCTACTAAGAAAAAAGCTAAGAAAAAAGCCAAAAAGA
>CAZBOQ010000276.1:0-3888 GCA_964493555.1 uncultured Gammaproteobacteria bacterium
ACCAATGCCGAAACAAACGCTATTACACGCCGCTGTAGGGCAACTAGACTCTCGCCAGACCACGCCGTCTGGAACTCCTCGGAGACCGTATGTGCATCCTGTTACGGAAATTCGTGAAGGTGGAGAGGCAGATTTTTTTGCAACCCAAATATTGCCCAGATATGACGCACTTGCCAGCGCAATTGCCGAAGACACGCTGCGCCAGCTCGGTGCGCATTTGGAAGAATTTACGGCCGAATCGTTGATCCGTTCGGCCGGGATCGAAAAAACCCATCACACTTACTTGCGTTTCATTCTAGACGGGCTTGCCGCGGACGGAAAGTTGGAGAAACGCGGCGAACAGTTAAAGCTCGTGTCGGTTCCAGACACGGAGGATGCAGTGTCTCTCTGGCGAGCCCTGGTCGACGACCATCCTGACAGACTCTCGGACCTTGTACCCACTGCAACTCATGCGTTCGACTTAGCATCACTACTTACGACTAGCGGAAGTTTTGATGGATCCCGGCACGACATTTCCTGGTACCTAAACCGCAACCGAAACAGCAGTTTTTCTGCGAAGGTGCTGCGGGCGATACTGACCGACTTGTTGAGCAACCGAGCACAAAAACGCACACGTTTACGCATCGGTGAAATCGGCGGCGGCGACTCCACTTTTACCACTAGCCTGTTAGCCTTACTACCTGCGGATTTTTGTGAATATCACGTACTCAGTCTTAACGAAGACACACAAGGAATGGCCGAGCAGGACTTTGCAGCCCGCAACAACGTAACAGTCGATCTGTTCGAAACTTACCTCGCTACAAGGCTAGCTGAAACACCAGAATTCGATATTCTACTTGTCGTCGATCATCTATACGAGTGCCCAAGTATCTCGCAACCTGTTGCTGCGGCCGAGTCTTTGCTGCTCCCCGGCGGTATTTTGCTTATCGCGGATCGCCGCTCTAACCGCCTGCAAGATCTGACGGCCGGAATTAAACCAGACTGGTGGCGTCGTACCACTGAATCCGGAACACCGAAGTCCTTGTTACTCGAACCGGACCACTGGCTAAGTGAGCTATCGAGATTCGATTTTGATGACGCGCAAATCTTGACTGAGAGCATTGTTCCTGATGCTCGCGAATATGTAATTTTCGCTCGTCGTGGCGATACCAACATGCCCGCTGAAACAAGCGTCCGAAATAATTGGTTACTGATATCCGACAACCATGGCGAGTCCAACGCGATCGCAAAAAACCTTACGCAAGCTTGTACAACAGGCGGCGACACCGTCGTGTGGGCAGTCGACCGTCCCAGCGCAGAGCAGTTGCATACGGTCGCAGTCAATCTCGAATCGGCAGACGGCGTCGTCGAACTGGAGGATTACGTCCGTAACCAAAATATAAACTTCAACCACGTTATTTTCCTACCCGGCATCGCCTCTAACGGCAACGGTTCTGTTACGGATCTGATGGAACGACAACGCCGCCGCTGTATGGGCACCACGTTGTTGCTCAAACTACTGGAGAACACGCTTACCCAAGACAAACCACAATTTTGGATGGTCACTCTAAACGCGATGTCGGATCTATCAAACCCGGGCGTCACTTCGTTCGCATCGAACCCAGCGCAAGCATCGCTATGGGGTTTCGGACGCGTAGTTCAAAATGAGTTTCCTGATATAGATTGTCGCTTAATCGATTTACAGGAAATAGCGGAACCCGCATTGATGGCGGACGTTTTATTAAAGGAATGCCGTAATGCGGACGATGAAACAGAAGTCGTTCTGACTGGCGACGCCCGTCGTGCATTGCGCCTCGTGGGCGACGATGGCCAGAACCGCTCTGCCGAGCGACTAGTAGCGAGCGGCTATCGATTGAACTTGGATCGACCGGGGAATTTCGACGACTTGAATTGGAAGGCGGTCACTCATCGCCTACCAAAATCCGATGAAGTGGAAATCAAAGTATGCGCCGCCGGATTGAACTTCCGGGACGTCATGTATGCCTCGGGGTTTCTCCCTGACGAAATGCTCGATGAAGGGTTTACCGGGGCGACATTAGGGTTGGAATGTGCAGGCATTGTCACCTCCATCGGAAAAGATGTCAGGGGAATACGCAACGGTGATGAAGTAATTGCCTTCGCGCCGGCATGTTTTGCTTCTCACGTAATCACACCGGCGAACACTGTCGTGAAAAAGCCTAAAGAATGGAGCTTCGAAGCAGCCGCAACCGTTCCAACAGCGTTTTTTACGGTCTACTACGCATTGGCGTCTCTGGCAAAACTTAAAGGGGGCGAAAAAATACTTATCCACGGCGCCACCGGCGGAGTCGGTCTGGCAGCGATACAGTACGCCAAACACTGCGACGCGGAGATATTCGCGACAGCGGGTTCTCCGGAAAAACGGCGATTTCTTGAGCTGTTGGGCGTTGACCACGTATTTAACTCGCGCACCCTAGACTTCGCTGACGAGATAATGGCGATCACCAACGGTGATGGAATCGACGTCGTCCTTAACTCCCTCGCCGGCGAAGCAATCGACAAGAGTCTGTCAGTGTTACGCCCCTGCGGGCGCTTTCTCGAACTGGGCAAGCGCGATTACTTCGAAAATACCCGCATCGGTTTGCGCCCATTCCGCCACAATATTGCATACTTCGGCGTCGACGCTGACCAACTGATCGGCCTTGAGCCGGAGCAATCCAGACAGTCGCTTCTCGAAGTAATGAAACTGTTCAAACAAGGAGTATTTCACCCGTTGTTACATTCCGTATATCACGCCGCGGATATTTCCCAGGCATTTCGTCTCATGCAACAATCCCACCACGTAGGCAAAGTGATCCTGTCCCTCGACGATCCACCGCCGGACATCATTCACGAACCAGTGGCAACTCAGCTTTCGTTGCAACCGGAAGCGACGTACATGATCACAGGAGGCCTGAGTGGTCTTGGCATGGCGACTGCCCACTGGATGGCAGATCGTGGTGCCCGAGAACTGGTTCTACTTGCACGCAGCGGCGGCGAATCAGAAGAATCGCGCAAAAACGTAACAGCGCTACGGTCCCGTGGCGTTCGAGTGACAACTCGTGCCTGCGATGTGTCCGACCCCGTTGCTTTACAGCGCGTGCTGCGTGAGATCAATGCCGCTCTGCCGCCCCTTAAGGGCATTGTTCACGCCGCGATGGTGCTGGACGACGGTCTGATCCGCAATTTAACCCCTGCAAGCCTAGATACTGTTATGAAACCTAAAGTTCAAGGCGCTTGGAATCTACACCAGCTGACCCTGGGCCAAGACCTCGATTTCTTTGTCATGTACTCCTCAGTGGCAGCCTGCTTCGGCAGTCCCGGTCAGGCTAACTTCGCAGCCGCAAATGCGTACCTGGAAGCACTCGCACGTTATCGACACGGTGCCGCTCTACCTGCACTTACCGTTGCCTGGGATGCCATTACTGATACGGGCTATCTCGCGCGCAGCCCTGAGACTGCGGACAAACTTATCAACAGGATGGGGATTAAGGGCATCACCAGCCAGGCGGCACTGGCAACCCTCGATCAACTCATCGCTGCTGGACAGCCTAATGCCATCGTCATGGATCTCGACTGGCAATCAACCCCGCGGTTACTTGCGTCGGTAACTACCCCGAAGTTCTCATCTCTACCACAGAGCGTATTGCCAGACAACGGAATAAGCGAGGACGGCGATCTGCTCGGATCCTTAGCAAAGCATCCTGAGAGCGAGCGGCGCAAACTGATAGAAGACATGATGGTCACCGAACTTGCGACCATCTTGCGCAAACCTGCCAATAGGATCGATCGAAATACACCAGTGCAAGAAATTGGCGTTGACTCCCTGATGTCCATGGAACTGGCCATGGTTTTAGAAAATAAATTCGGCTTGGATTTCCCGCTAATCGC
>CAZBOQ010000277.1:0-3204 GCA_964493555.1 uncultured Gammaproteobacteria bacterium
CGTCAATATTGCCCTGCATCGCGAATGCTTTTACATGTGGAAGATCTGTCACCGCAGCGATGCTGTTAATGGCCGAATTGAAAACCAGTTTCGACCACTGATGTGGCAGCAGATCTTCATAGGCCTCGGCGATTAGACCTGAACGATTAACAAGTGACTCCAGTTGCATCACGAATTCGAAAGAGGCATCCCGTTCAGCCCATGGTCCCATCCAGGTCGCGGTATCCAGTTCGTACTCAACGTGAGTATCGTCATGACGGGTGCCGCTCATGAAAGTTACGCTGGAAACGATTGGCCATTGTCCGTAACGACTGACGACTTCTTCACAGCCTAGGCCATTTTGAATGGTCAGCAAATGGGCGTCGGCAAAATGACCTTGGATGGCTTTAGCGCTGGCTTCGACCGCGCTGGCCTTGGTGGCGATGACGACTAAATCTATATCGCCGAGATCTGCAGGATCGGTGGAGGCGAGGACATCGGCATGTAAATCGGATTTTCCACTCACCCGCATACCCTCCTTATTCAATGCGACAGAGTGCTCCTTCCGCCTGGTCAACACGGTTGCCTCAACTAGTGTTCCAAGGTGCCCGACCAGGAGGCTGCCGATCGCGCCGGCACCTACTACACAGATTCGACGGATTTCTTTCATTTATTGAAGGCGCAGGTCATCCAAAATGCAACTCGGTACCTCGATAAAGTCCCTCTCCCATAGGGACAGGGGGCCCATCGTATACCGTTGCCGGCTATGCAAACCTTGCAACGATCTCCCTAAACTCATCATCGGTCACCAAGCGTGCGTTTGTAGTGCCTATTGTTTTTACCTCTGCCAATACGTCTCCACATTTCTCTTCGGGTATATCCAAACCCAGTTCCCGCCCCTTCAATTTGACGTTGGATAAGCCGCTCTTTTTACCGAGCACGATCCTTCTCGGGGCGTCGACGATTTCGGCGGAATAAGGCTCAATAGCAGCGGGCATATGGAACTGGTTAGCCACCGCACCGCTTTCGCGGGTATAGAGAAATTCGCCAACCACCGGCTTCCAGCCGTCTACCGTATAATCGCCGGCCTGTTGCACTATCTTCGACGCCTCGCGGGCTTTGCCTAGATCGAGTTCGACTGGCACGTTGTACAAGCATTGCAATGCGAGTGCGACTTCGCAAATGTCGGCATTGCCGGCGCGTTCGCCCATCCCGTTAATGGTTCCTTGGATCCAGCTTGCACCGCCACGCACGGCCGCAACCGCCGCAGCTGTAGCGAGGCCAAAATCGTTATGTCCGTGCCAGTGCACAGGAACATTGGATCCGACCCACGAAGTCACCTCGCCGATCAACCATTCCACGGCCTCCGGTGCACACACGCCTATCGTGTCAACCACCGAGATTTCATCGGCCCCAGCTTCCAGTGCATGGGAGTAAACATCCTTTAGGTAGCTCAAGTCGCTGCGTGTTGAATCGACTGCGAAGAAATTGACCTTTTTCATGCCGTTGTCTTTGGCGTGTTTTATCGCATCCTGCACACGTTGGATGACAACCTCGCGGGTGAACCCGTAGGCTTCGATCTTCAGATCACTGGTTGATATTTCGATCAAGACATACTCAGTACCAAGATCGATGTGCGCATCGAGATCTGCCTTGACCGCGCGGGAGAATCCCCAAATTTCCGAGCTGAGGTTTGACTCAAGGATTTTTTTGACCGCTTTAGTATCGTCCGCGGAGACGCGCGGGAAACCCGATTCGATTCTACTGACGCCAAGTTCATCTAATTTCATTGCGATTTCATATTTCTGTTCGGGGGTAAAGCACACGCCGACCGATTGCTCACCATCGCGCAGCGTCGTGTCGTAAAAGTGAATGGTTTTGCTGTGATTGAATCTCGACTGTATGTCATCGGTGTGGTTTAGGTCAGTTGTCCAGACCTTGTCGCGGGAAATGTTTTTGCTCATGGTGTTATTCCTTACGGGCAGTTTTGGCGCTTGTGAGAGCAGGCATTAGCCTGCTCCTTGAGGTCGCCGTTTATTTCATGAACCAATCGTAGATTTCGTCGGACGTCGCTATCCATACATCGTCTTTTTCCAAAATGTAGTCGTAGACTGCTTCAAAATATTTTATGCGGTGCGGCGTGCCCATGATGTAGGGGTGTATGCCCATCGCCATTACCCGAGGTTGCTTGGCACCCTCTTCGTAGAGTCGGTCAAACTGGTCTTTTGCCCGATTCAGCCAGACTTCGGACTCGTGCTGGTGCACGACCATCATGGGAAGATCACTTAATTCGAACGAATACGGCATGGCCATCATGGGACCTGAACTTGTTCGCATCATAACCGGGTGCTCATCCATCGGCCAATCGCAGACGTACTTGAATCCGGCTTCGGCGAGATAGTCCAGCGTATCCAATGTTTCGTGCAGACCTGGGCCTAACCAGCCTTTGGGAGCGTTGCCGGTGTAGTTTTTCAGCACGTCGAACGCTTTGTTGATGACTGCGCGCTGGTCGTCGACGATATGCAGAGCGGCCTGTGCGTAGCCGTGACCCATGAAGTCCCAGCCCAGATCGCGCAATGCGCGTGCTACCTCTTCATCAGGGCCTTCACACACGGTCGCGTTGATGGCGACACTTGCCTTGATGTCCCGCGCAGTCAGCGCATCGATGATCCGCCAGATCCCCACTCGCATTCCGTACTCGTGCCACGCCCAGTTGGGGATATTGGGGACAGTGGCGACACCGGCGGGCGAGGTAACATACTCGCGAGCGATCGGTTTTTCGATATCCCATTGTTCGATATTGACCATCGAGTAGACCGCGATCCGCGCATCGTTTGGCAACTTCAACGTTTGCCGATCGGGCATCGCGGAATATTCGAAGCGGTCTTCCGGACGTTTCATTGGGCGTTTCCCTTTTCTAATTTACCGGGTTTTTAGGAACCGGCTGGATGTTGCACATCAATCCCTTAAGATTAGTGGCGCCGATACCCGGATCAAGCGGCGGTCCATCGTCGGTCAACACGTTGACGTTCGATTCGTCCCAACCAAAATCGGGTCCGCCGCGCTCTGGAAACCACCAACCGAACTCGGCGCTTACTACTCGGGGGTCCAGGCCTTCAGACAACTTAGCGCGCAGCTTTACCCGGCCTCTGGGTGTGGATACGTAAACCCAGTCACCATCGGCGATGCCGCGTTCGGTCGCGAGATGGGGGTGGATTTCGATCA
>CAZBOQ010000278.1:0-4418 GCA_964493555.1 uncultured Gammaproteobacteria bacterium
AACAGAGGTCGCCCCGTCATTTCTGCCGGCTGGCTCAACCCCATTATCATCAAAAGGGTTGGTGAGATGTCTGCTAATGTTCCGCCGCTTGCCAATTGGCCGGTGCGGCCAACGTAAATCAGAGGTACAAGGTTGCTAGTATGTGCCGTGTGTATGTTGTCTCCTTGTCCTGATGGACCTCCATCGCTACGCATTTTCTCGACATTGCCGTGATCCGCGGTAATAAGGATTTCCATTCCGACCTCTGTCGCTACTGTTTCGATGCGGCTAAGACAGTTGTCTACTGTCTGGACGGCCGTGACGGCCGCAGTAAATACCCCCGTATGTCCGACCATGTCGGGGTTTGCGAAGTTGCATACGATCATGTCGTATTTACGCGATTGAATCGCATCCACAAGCGCGTCGGTCAACTCGATCGCACTCATCTCAGGTTGCAGGTCGTAAGTGGCAACCGCAGGAGAAGGTATCAGAATACGATCTTCGCCCGCGAAGACGCGCTCCTCACCGCCGTTGAAGAAAAACGTTACGTGGGCATATTTCTCGGTTTCCGCGATCCTGAGTTGTTTAAAGCCGGCTTCGGAAACGTATTCCCCGAGCGTATTTTTCAGGTTTTCGGTCGGGTAGGCGACAGGCACGGAGAAATCAGAACTGTACTCTGTTAGTGTGACGCAGTGTCCGAAGACGGGTAGTCGATCGCGTGTGAACTCTTGAAAATCGGTCTGAGTGAGCGCGCGGGTTAGCTGTCTTGCGCGATCGGCTCTGAAGTTCATGTAAATCACGACGTCGCCATCGACCATCGGCTGCCGTGGGCCCACCGCGGTGGCACTCACAAATTCGTCGCGCTCCTGGCGTGCGTAGGCCATCGCTAATGCCTCATCGGCATCGGCGGCCTGATGGACTGAACGACCTTGCACCAATAGATCATAGGCGATCTTGGTTCTTTCCCAGTTCTTGTTTCGATCCATTGCGTAATAGCGACCGATGATCGATCCGATCCGCGCACCATTGAGCTTCTCCAAGTGCTTTTGCATGCGTGTCAGAGACGGCGCAGCACTCTTTGGCGGTGTGTCGCGGCCGTCAAGGAAGCAATGTAGCAGCAACTTATTTGCACCGCAGCCCGCCGCGAGATCTATTACAGCGGCGATGTGGTCTTCGTGACTGTGCACGCCGCCTGGTGAGACCAAAGCCATGATGTGCACGCTACGGTCGTTTATCGCTGCAAACTGCATCGCATCTTTGAGCACGGAGTTATTGAAAAAACTTCGGTTGGCGATTGCATTATCGATCCGTGTCAGATCTTGGGCCACTCGGCGTCCGGCACCGAGGTGCATGTGTCCGACTTCCGAATTGCCCATCTGTTCGTCGGGTAAACCAACATGTGTGCCGGATGCATGCAGCAAGGTGTTGGGGTAGTGTGTGCAAAGCCGATCCCACGCCGGTGTTTTCGCTGCGTGGATGGCGTTGTGTTCGGTTGTCTCGCTATGCCCCCAGCCGTCGAGAACGATTAATAGCACCGGGGTAGTGGCTGGTTGCGCCATTGTAATTTGCTCTTCGGGAGTATGCGATAAAGCAGGGATAAAGGTGCGTCCGACTACACTTACAGTGTATCATGCCCGGGTTCTTAAAGCTTGAAAACCCTGGCAGAATCAGAGGTAGTGACGTCCTCTCATAGACATCCGCATGGAACAGTTTCCGGAATTCGTTGGCAATCACATGGTGTTGTTTTCTCTGTTGGTTGTTATTGTAATAGCGCTGGCTTTGAATATTTGGGCCAGCATTGGTGCGGCTGGTAAACAGGTAAGCGGTCAGGCCCTTATCGGGCTTATAAATCACGAAACTGGGACAGTGTTGGATGTTCGGGAACGTGAGGCATTTGAGCGGGGACATATTCTGGATGCATTGCACATACCGCTGAAAAAACTCTCGGATAATCTTGGTGAATTAGAAAAGCACAAGGATTCGCCGCTGGTCATCTGCTGTCAGACTGGCAATGTGTCTGCTCAGGCAAGCGGAATTTTGGCGAAATCAGGCCACACGAATCTGTACCGCCTGCAGGGTGGGATCAGTGCCTGGCAGTCGGACAACCTTCCGTTAACGCGTGACTGACCAATTAATTTCAAGAAGTTAGAGTATGGGTGACGAAAATAGTGAGCAAGACAAGGTAGGTGACGCGATTGCGCAAGGCGAAACCTCAATGGGCGAGCTCTTGATCCAGAAAGTGTATGTAAAGGATCTTTCGTTCGAAGCGCCGAATGTCCCAGAAGTCTTTAACCAGGAGTGGAAACCGCAGATTGATATCCAGTTTCAGAGCGGAGGGATGCCACTAGCCAACGACCTGCGGGAGGTTGTGCTGAGTGCAACTGTCACCGTTCGTTTTGAAGATAAAACAGTTTATCTCGTCGAAGTGCAGCAGGCTGGAGTATTCAAGATGGCTGGCTTTCCCGAGGAAATATTCAGACAGATTCTTGTAACCGTGTTTCCCAATTTTTTATTTCCGTTCATACGCGAAACGATCTCGGATACCGTGATCCGCGGAGGGTTTCCCCAATTGCTTCTAGCGCCTGTGAATTTCGAGCATCTTCATGCTCAAGAAGTGAAGCGCAAGCGAGGGGCGCAGCACGGCAAGACGCACTAGTGTTCTTTCCCGCACATAACGTGCATCAGTCAGTGCGGCTTTGTCCACTGAGCAGCATTGCGCCCCGTTGCAATAGTCTCATCATCACCCGTTCGCGCTCCTTGCTAGGCGCACAAATTCGCACTGACTGATGCACGTTATGTGCAGGAAAGAATCTTAGAAGCCGTTTCATGGATACTGTACTTGTAGCCGGTGCGGGATCGTGGGGAACCGCGTTGGCGATGATCCTAGTGCGGAACGGCTGCCGAACACTCTTGTGGGGCCATCGTCCGGAACATATAGCCGCCCTCAAGCGCGATAATGCAAACACCAGTCACTTTCCCGGCGTCCCGTTCCCAGCAAATCTCATTCCGACGGACGATCTTAGCGATGCGCTCTCGCAGACCGGTGAGATTATCGTCGCAGTTCCTTGCGTTGGTCTGCGGAGCTTCCTCCATGAGGTTCGCAGTCATAGTCACGGTGCCTTGCGTGTATGTTGCAGCTGTAAAGGTTTCGAGCCCGGAACGGGCAAGCTCAGTCATCAAGTCATCCTCGATGTGTTGGGCGTTGATGTTCCGCATGCTGCACTGTCCGGACCGACATTTGCTGGTGAAGTGGTGGCCGGACAACCCTCGGCGGCGGTCATTGCGGCATCCGACGAGGTTTTCGCACGCCACTTGGTCGGTCGTTTTCATAGTGACACCTTCCGTACATACTCAAGCGGAGATTTAATTGGGGTAGAGGTTGGTGGTGCAGTTAAGAATGTACTTGCCATTGCGGCGGGTGTTGCCGCAGGGCTGGGTTTCGGTGCGAATACGCTGGCGGCGTTGGTAACACGCGGGCTTTCTGAGATGAGCCGGTTCGGCGTGGCTTTCGGCGGCGAGATGCCCACCTTTATGGGACTGGCCGGCCTCGGAGATTTGTTGCTCACCTGCACCGATAATCAATCCCGTAACCGTAGGCTCGGCCTTGCCCTTGCGGACGGGGTCGCGCTGAAAGATGCGTATAAATCGGTCGGGCAGGTCGTGGAAGGAGCGCGTACGGCTGGTGAGGTTGCCGCTCTAGCGGCCGAGCTCCGAGTAGAAATGCCGATAACCCAAGCGGTCGCCGCGCTGTTGCGCGGCGACTATGGCGCGGCGGAAGCGGTCGGGCAATTGCTCGCGCGTGGACCTAAGGAGGAAATCGGTTCCGCTTAGCGTGAGCCGCCGAACTTATTTTGACGCCACGCCTCATAAACTATGATGGCGACAGCGTTGGATAGATTCAGGCTTCTGCTCTCTGGCTGCATAGGCAGCCGCAGCACGCGGTCACATGCAAGGCTTTCGAGAAATTCCTGCTTTAGACCACGCGATTCGGGACCGAACACAAACGCATCCTCGGGGGCGTAATGGTGCTCCGCGTAGTTGAGTGTGCCGCGTGTCGAAACGGCAAACAACCGTTTCGGTGCAGCCGCGGCGGAGAAGTCCGCAAGCGATTGATGTTGTTCAATCTGCACCCATTCATGATAGTCGAGTCCCGCGCGACGAAGGTGGGTGTCGTCTAATTCGAAACCTAATGGGTGGATAAGGTGTAAATCTGCGCCCGCATTTGCACACAGGCGTATAATGTTGCCAGTATTTGGCGGAATTTCAGGTTCGACTAGAACGACATGGAACATAACGTGAATGGGTCGATACTCTCCACGGATTATTGCGGTTTGCACTTTGCAACGCCGCTGGTACTGCTGTCGGGATGTGTCGGTTTCGGGGAAGAGTACACACGCGTTAACGGCTTTTCCAATCGTGATGCCGGAGCCGTGTGCCTC
>CAZBOQ010000279.1:0-13952 GCA_964493555.1 uncultured Gammaproteobacteria bacterium
AAGGACAGAGTAATGCCCTAGCGTGGCTATGAACCGAGCGATGCTCGTGTCACCTCTAGTTACCATTGTTTACCGGTGGTTGCAGTTCAATTAGTAATAACTACCCACGGTGACAATGCGAGGGTAGCAACATCGCCCAAATGGGTGAGAAGTTCCGTACCCATATCAACTCTATAACGCTCGCGATCCTTGCTCCCTGCAACCAGCACTCCCTCCCAGCCACGGCCGCAAAGGGGCATTACCACGGCGGAACCGATCTCCACACCGCCAAACAAGCCCTCTTGTTGCCCTTCGTTGAGCACGCCGCAAACTGGCGATCGTCCCGAAAGGATTTCCTCGAACTTCCGCTGTAGGCTATCAACGCTACCGAGAAACTCTGGTAATTTCTCATCGATAAACGCCGGTTCAGCGAATACCCGACGCGCGACGACGTCAGCACCAAAATCGTCCTGCAAGCGCTCTTTCAAAACCGTAATGATGCTCACGATCCCGGGCGCCTCAATGAGCGACAAACTGAGCTCATGCAAACGCCGTCCCAAATCTTCGTTGTCGGCCGCAATAGTTACCAGATCTTCGAAGCGCGCTTTGAGACTCCGATTTTCGTCACGTAACACGCTCACTTGGCGCTCAACCAGCGATACGGCCTCGCCGCTTTCGTGCGGTATACATAATTCGCCAAGCAACTCTCGGTGTTGCTCAAATATCTCTGGATGTTCTCGTAGGTAATCAGCGACCACCCGGTTCGCATCCGGATCGGATTCCAATGCCACAAGGCCTTCCGAAGTCATATCTCGATGGTTCCCTCAAATACGTACTTGATCGGTCCGGTCATCCACACATCCGCACCCTCACCCTGCCACTCTATTCGCAAGTTTCCTCCCGGTAATTCTACATCGACTGCAGGGTCGAGTCGCGACCAGCACCTCCCCACCACAACCGCCGCACATGCACCGGTCCCACAGGCAGGCGTCTCGCCTGCACCTCGTTCGTATACACGCAGACGAACGTGTGCCTGATCTACGAATTGCACGAATCCCACATTCACCCCAGCGGGGAAGTGGTGCGAACTCTGAACGGCCGCCCCAAGCTCAGCAACAGCTACGGCCTCCACACTATCCACTTCAATTACGGCATGTGGGTTGCCCATAGATACAGCACCGATCCGGACCTCTCGATCATCGACCATCAGGTCATAACTATCGTCCCGCTTCTCGGCTTGAAACGGTATGGACGTGGGCTCGAATTCCGGCTCACCCATATTTACCCGCACCAGGCCATCAGGTTCAAAAAATACCTCAACCGCTCGGTTCATGGTTTCGGCAATCACGCTAGCACCAACTGCCAAGCCACGGTCACGAACGTAGCACGCGACACAGCGCACGCCATTGCCGCACTGCTCGACCTCCGCACCATCAGCATTGAACACGCGGTAAGCAACGTCGGCCCCTTTCAGGGTTGCGGGATCTATCACTAGAACCTGATCACAACCAATCCCGCGGCGCCGATCCGCAATATAGCGAACCTGATCTGCGCTGAGGTGTACGGGTGATCCGCGGCCATCAAGTAAAACGAAATCGTTACCCAGACCATGCATTTTCGAGAACTGTAGCTTCATCGGTCCAAACCGTTTCCCCTTGCTAAAAATCAAGTCGTTGCTGGGAATTCAGATCATAAACCAGTTCTTCATCAACAACCCGAGCAGAATCGCTCAAACAATGTCTGATGATGCCGCCATCGGGGGCTATATGTGTTACCTCGACGCCACGCTGCACAAACGCGTCCGAGATGAACTGTCTATGACATTGCCGATAGTCTGCTTCGGCACACATGATTACCAGACGCGTGTCGCCGCCGACCAGCACCAGCTCGCCGACAATCTCGACAAACTCTCGGCTTGCCATGTGATCGGCATAGCCGCGAAATGCTCCAGCGCCCAACGCATGGTGCACCGAGTCGGGTACGGCCTTACGAAACCCGCCCAAGCGTTTACCCTCCCATCGGTACTCGATACGGGCTGTTTGTAAAGTTCGTGCTAATTGCGCTTTCGAAAACTGAGGGTGCCGAGCAGACCACGGAAACGCCCGTACATCGATCAATAACCTGACTTGATGCATCTTGAGTAGGTCGATTAGAGTCGACCGGTCATGATTACTGTGCCCGACCGTCAGGATCGAATGGCTCATCCTCGCATCAGGCGCCTTCGAACAAACCTGCCAGCACTAGCCTGGCCTCGTTCAGATCTCTGCAAATGTCGCTCGCAGCGGACGCAGCAGCGTCCGAAGGCGCCTTCAAATCCGGGACCATAATTGTGCGCATATTCGCTGCAGTAGCGGCAAGCACACCCGAGTCGGAATCTTCCAAAGCAACACAAGACCCGGCAGGAACCTCCAGTTTAAGAGCCGCGTGTAAATAGATATCAGGCGCCGGTTTTCCTTGTTGCACATCCTCCCCCGTTACTACGATCGGAAATCGTTGGGTTAGCCCCGCTGCGCCAAGCAGAAATTTGGTACGCTCCCGGTGTGTCGAGGTTGCGATTGCAAACGGTATTTGCATTCTTTCCAATTCCGCAAGCATTGCCTCCACACCAACTTTTTTCTTTATCCGCATGCCCGATGCTTCGATATCCCAATGGGCAATCCAACTTTTCCTGAAATCCGCCAGTGAAAACTGTTCCCCGAACTCGCGTTCCAACTGCATGTTTACGTCAGCCTGGTCTCTTCCGATCAATTTTTCGAACAGCTTGTCGCTGAAGCTAACGCCAAACTCTTTCGCCGCAGCCTTTGAAACCGACCGATATAACGGCTCTGTGTCGAGCAGCAAACCGTCCATGTCAAACACTACAGCTTGAAAGTACACGTTTAAGTGTTATCCGCGGGCCCCGGCTCAGGCGCCCTGTCGGCGAGATGGATTGTAGACGTCGGAAACGCACATTCCGCGCCGTGAAATTCTATGATCGCCAGTATCTTCAGTAACACATCTTGCTTTATCTCGTGAAACCGAATCCAGTTAGTCGTCTTGGTAAATGTATAAACAAAAAAGTCAATCGAAGATGGTGCAAAACTGTCGAAATTCACAATCATTGTCTGGCGTGTGTCTATTTCGTCATGGTCTATTAACATTGCTTTCACATCGTTAACAACAGCCGCCATCTTGCCTACGTCGTCATAACGCAACCCTATCGTTTCATAAATACGGCGATTGCTCATGCGAGATGGATTTTCCACTGCTATGCTGGTGAAGGTTGCGTTCGGAATGTACAGCGGGCGCTGATCGAACGTCCTTATCATCGTCAGGCGCCAGCCGATCGTCTCTACCGTCCCTTCGATCTCGCGGTCCGGGGAACGCACCCAGTCACCGACAGCAAATGGGCGATCTAGATAGACCATTAAACCGCCGAAAAAGTTCGCCAGTAGATCCTTAGCCGCAAAACCAACCGCGATCCCGCCCACACCGCCAAAGGCCAGCACACCCGATATACTGAAACCTAAGGTCTGCAATGCAACCAGGCCCGCGGTAATCAGCACCGACAACCGCACTAGTTTAGCGATCGCATCGAGCGTCGTTCTATCGAACGGCTCACCTCGCTCCACCTTATCAGCGGTGATGTTCGCCTCTACGCGACGAATGAAACGCACCAAGAACCATGTGATCGCGGCTATTACACCAACATCCCGGACCGGTGCTACAGCTTCGAAAATTGCAGCCTCCGACATCTGTTGAACAATTTCGGCCCCGAACGACAGCCCAATTATCCAAATAAGCAAACTTACCGGCCTAGCCAGCGAGTCCAACAAGGCATCATCCCACGAATTCTTGGTCCGGCTGAGCTGCTGCTGGATCTTGCGGATAATGCGCTTCTGCACAAAATCGAGCAGCAGCGTCGCGAACACGAC
Source organism: uncultured Gammaproteobacteria bacterium (assembly GCA_964493555.1). Taxonomy (GTDB): domain Bacteria; phylum Pseudomonadota; class Gammaproteobacteria; order JADZEE01; family JADZEE01; genus CAZBOQ01. The sequence continues at coordinate 3,894 of CAZBOQ010000279.1, forward strand.
GATGAACACCTGAGCGATCCATGAATCGCTAGTAAAGAATTCGATGGCTGTCGCCGTCCATTTATCAAAGTCCATAAGCCCCGCTCGCCTTTTCTAATGAATCACTCAGATGTGGAATCCGCACGTTTCCCGTAACGCGAAAACACCGTTTTTATCCAGAAGATGTAGCGCCCCAATCGCAATGAAGGCACCTCCTTTGCACAACAGCGGCTCCAGTCTTCCCACCATACGCGCAGAGAATTTATGACTCGTTCGTACAGCGCTTCAACATTGACATGATACCTACGCGATAGCTGTGCGGGTCGGGCCAGGTCCCACCTTGGATAGCGGTCCAAAGGCGCTTCGGTTTCCACTTGCAATACGTGATGGTGACAAACCGCACTATTCAGCGGAGTCATCTCATCCTTGCCGCTTAACCCGTCAAGCCTTTGCAACTGTTCTATAAACAATTCTAAACCATGTATGGGCATTTCCTCAGTCTTTCCCCCCTTTCCATGGCTGATCTGCACACGAGCTGAAAGGCACAGCAAATCACCAACAGGGGCCTCATGCCGGTCGATCGCCATCCAGAGCTAGTTCGGGACTCGAATCAAGGGCGCGTATCTCCGCTGCAACCCGTTGCCATCTGGGATCCTCATGGAGTCCGTCCCGCGTAAGCGCACCCCTCCCGTGCATCCGCATCAAGCGTACCTGTGCCAACGGATCGCTCGCGCGTGTAAGCGTATCCAATACTCCGATGAGGCCCTCCCTTTGATTGCAGATCAACACCACGTCACATCCAGCATCGATTGCTGCCATCGCCCGCTCGGGAAAATCACCTGCGACCGCAGCGCCGACCATATTGATATCGTCACTAAAGATGGTGCCTTGAAAACCCAAATCCCTGCGCAGAATATCGTCCAGCCATACCCGGGAGAATCCAGCCGGAAGAGCATCTACACGCGGATAGATAACGTGGGCTGGCATGACAGCGGTCATGCCGCTCGGCACTAACCGTCGGAAAGGGACCAGATCCTTTGCGCGAATATCAGCGAAATCTCGATCGTCGATGGGTGTTTCGTGATGCGAATCCGCGCGCACCGAACCGTGTCCGGGATAGTGTTTACCGACCGCAGACATGCCAGCGGCGCTCATGCCCTTCATATACGCCTGGGCCAACCAGCTAATTGCATCGGGATCGGCGTGGAAACCACGATCTCCGATCACGGCACTGACGCCAGCTCTGAGATCCAGCACCGGCGCAAAACTGAAATCGATACCGACCGCTCGCAACTCGCTGGCCATCAACCATCCGCAATTTTCAGCCAGCGCTAATCCCTCGCGGCGGTTCATATCGAAGGCGGCTCCAATAACGTTCAGTGCTGGCAGTGGAGTAAAGCCCGAGCGCAGTCGTTGGACGCGGCCACCTTCCTGGTCGACACCGATCAAAAGACGTGGGCTGCGCAACCCATGAATATCGTCGACCAGCTCGGTAAGCTGGTTAGAATTTTGGTAGTTGCGGGAAAACAGGATCACCCCACCGATCACCGGGTGTTGCAGGATCTCACGCTCTTCGGCTGTCAGAACCGGTCCCTGTAGATCGGCCATGATCGGACCTAGCGCCATCGTCCACCCCATTCGGCACATTCAAGCGATCGTGTAAAGCATCCCCCTTCACATTTAGCAGCAGCACCACCAGCACCACTGTCGCCTTGGGGATCAACACGAGATGCGGAGCGACCAACACATAGTCGACGCCCTGTCCGATCATGATACCCCAGGATGTGCCAAAGGCGCTGTATACCCAGACCTAAGGAGGATAAACCCACTGCGGCAACGACCGCAGCCCAAAGCAAGATGTGTCGTTTGCTCATCGGAATATCCGCTTGATTGAACCTATGAGCCTAAAAACGCTCTGGTTTGGGAGCGGCTGACCCAGAAAACAAACGAAACCTCTCAACTCACCACAAAAACGGAACCTTGCCACAGATTCGCCCCGGCTGCGGAATTACTCGATCATAACCTTGGTACCCACACCTACGCAGTCAAAAAGCGCTCGGACATCTGGATTGCGCATGCGAACACAACCATGCGAACCGGGTTCCCCCATAGATACATCGTCCGGCGCGCCGTGGATGTAGATGTAACGCGACCGGCTGTCGACGTCGCCGCCGGCGTTGCGCCCCGGTTCACAACCGCGTAACCACAGTATGCGGGTCAATATCCAATCCCGTTCCGGTGCGCATTTGCGCAGTTCAGCCGAATAATGTTCACCGGTAGGTCTTCTACCCACAAAAACCGTGCCGTCGACACAGCCTTCACCAATTTTTTCGCAGATCTCGTGGTGTCCTCGCGGAGTGCATTGACTATCGAGCTTCTCTCCGGGTCCATTTCTCGCAGTTGACACCAACCATGCGGCCAGCTCCTCAGCCCCACGCCGCAGCGTAAGCAACTGCCGCTCAAGATTAACTTCAATGCGCATGTCCTGTTCGCTTTCGCCAGTCATCGAATCACCGTAGGGTGGCCATCTACTCGACACCTACTAGTACGTCGTAATCATCATCGCGACCAAGCATGCGATCGGACACAGAAAGGCCAAGCACTAACATCCCTGAGATAGATGCCGACCCACGTCTCATAAACGTTCGAACAGTGCGACTGATTCTACATGGGAGGTGTGTGGGAACATGTCGATCACGCCGGCGCGAAACAGACGAAAGCCATGTTGCTCGGTCAATATTGCCGCGTCGCGCGAGAACGTGGATGAATTACACGAAACGTAAACCACGCGGTGGGTTGACGCCAACGACATCGCCTCCAGTATTTCGCGCGCGCCAGTGCGCGGTGGGTCAAGCAATACCAGATCGTAGCTTGTTCGCATATAGGCGCCGCCCGGAACACTCAAGTCGGTACACAAAAATTCTGCATTGGAAATGTTATTACGCGCGGCGTTCTCTGCGGCCCGTTGTACCAAAACTTGACTGCCTTCAAGACCGAGCACAGCCCCTGCACGCTTGGCAAGCGGCAGCGTAAAGTTGCCCAGCCCACAGAACAAATCAAGCACCTTTGTATCTGGCCCCGGGCTTAACAGTTCGACCACCAAATCAACCATTGCCCGATTCAGCGTTGGATTTACCTGGGTGAAATCTGTCGGGAAAAAATCAATCTCAATCTCATGTCCCGACAGGTCGTAGCTGAGGCGCCGCACCTCGCCGAGCGGCTCCACCGTCTCCGGTCCGCCGGGCTGCAGATAGATATCGACATCTTCGTCGGCCGAAAAATCCACGAGAGCTTGAAGGTCAGCGTCGGTTAGTGCAGTCAAGTGACGGACCACCAATGCCACGCTCTGATCGCCAATCGCAACCTCGATCTGCGGGATCCGGTTGGACCCACTGAGATCGTTTACCAGCGCGCGCAACTGTAAAAGCTTGGCACCAACTGCGGGGTGGAGCACTTCACATCCTTGGATGTCCGCAACGTAAGGTTTACGTTTTTCGCGAAACCCAACCAGCGCACCGCCCTTTTTAGCCACGTACTTGACCGCCAGGCGTGCTTTGTTCCGGTAACCCCACACCGGTCCGCGCAATGGTGCAAGCAGTTCAATCGGCGCTAACCCCGCGACATGCTGCAACTGATCAAGCAGCACCTGTTGCTTATGAAGAATTTGAGCGTCGGCGTCGAAATGCTGGAGCGCACATCCACCGCAAAGATCCGTATGCGGGCATTGTGGAGTGACGCGTTGCGGCGACGCTTCAACCACCTCCACGATAGTGCCCTCGTCGTAGCGACCACGTTTGCGAACCCGCTTGTAGCGCACGCGTTCCCCTGTCAAGGCACCGTCGATAAATACTACCTTACCATCGACGTGGGCTACCCCACGTCCTTCAGGAGACAAACTCTCGATGTTAGCTTCGAAAGACTCGCTGACCATCAAGACCAAGCTTCAGCGAACTGCTTAAAATGCGACTGTGGTTCTTCCGACAGAAAGTTGCGCAGGCGCTCACATTCATCTTCGTAGGTGACTTTCTGCAGCAACCCGCGCATCAATTGAAAACGCAAATAAACCAGATAAGTATTCATTACATCGGTCTCGCAATAATCGCGAATGGCGCCGATCTCGCCAGCTGCAAACTTTGTCCACACTGCACCGCCGTCCATACCTAACTTGCCGGGAAAACCCAACAGTGTCGCAATTTCATCTAAACGTGCCTGCGCCCGTGGTTGGTAGCTGGCCAGCACATCCATCAAATCCAGATGCCGCTCGTGAAAACGGTTTAAATAGTTGTTCCAGCGAAAAGTCGTATCTTCGTCACCCGATTCCCAATAACGAGATGCAGAAACGCCGTGCAGTAACGCCCGATAGTGCAGCACGGGCAGATCGAAACCGCTGCCGTTCCAAGACACGAGCTGCGGCGTGAACCGCTCCAAACCGTCGAAGAAACGCTGGATGAGATCCGCTTCGGAAGAGTCGATATCACCCAATGACCAGACCGTCAGTTTATCTTCTCGGCGCAACACCGCTGAAATCGCGACGATGCGATGTAAGTGGTGGCGCAAGAAGTCGGTGCGCCCATCCGTCTCCTGCTGGCGCATGGTAAACATAACGTTGGCGACTTCAAGATCATCCAGGCCATCCAAATTGTAGAGCCGCCGTCCGGCGGCGACATCGGGGACTGTTTCGATATCGAAGACGAAAACGTTCATGGGCCGCGAAGAACGGTTACTTGCCGCAGTCTGCAAGCAACCCACGTGAGAAAATCAAGGCATCCTCACGACCGTCCGCAGCCGGATAATATCCTCGCCTGGTACCGACCATGGAAAAACCGGCTCGTTCATACAACCGTATCGCGACCTGGTTGGAAGGCCGTACCTCGAGAAATGTCAAAGCAGCATGATCTTTACGCGCGACTTCGAGCAAATGATCGAGTAAGACACGACCGTGGCCGTGCCCGCGCGCCTCCGGACGAATGCACAAATTCAAAATATGCGACTCTCCGGCACCGACGCTCATGATTCCATAACCGTCCAGCCCATCACGGGTCTCGACAACCCAACAAGAATATCCCACCCGCAGACAGTCGCTGAATATCCCTTCGGACCACGGGAACGCATAGGCATCACGCTCAATACCGACAACATCATCGAGATCGAGCGCCCGCATCGGCCGGAATGTCAACGGCAAACTCTTGAGTACCGCACTCATCAGACCGCCTCCATCGTCCGTTTTACTACTAATAGATCTTGCCAAACCACTCGCTTTTGTGCGGGGGAACGCAACAGATACGCAGGATGATATGTTACAACGACCGGGATGTTCAGTTCGCCAAACGTATATCTTTGACCGCGCATCTTTCCGATCGGGGTTTGCACTTTGAGCAAATTCTGCGCAGCAATGCGTCCCACCGCGAGGATCATTCTTGGACGAATCAACGCGATCTGCTCCAGCAAATAAGATTCACAGACAGCCGCCTCCCCTGGGAGGGGGTCGCGATTCTGCGGTGGCCGACACTTCAGTATATTCGCGATGAAAACTTCCTCGCGCCGAAACCCGATTGCAGCAAGCATGGCGTTCAACAATTTCCCCGCGCGTCCAACAAACGGTTCACCCTGCCTGTCTTCTTCAGCACCGGGCGCCTCCCCGATAATCATTAAGTCCGCGTCGCGATTACCCACACCGAACACCGTTTGCGTGCGGTCCTTATGTAAGTCACAGAGAGTGCATACACTGACTCGCTGCTGCAACGCAGACCACTCAGAGGTCGCCGGCTGCGCAACCTCGAAGGACATCTTGGATACTTCCGGTCCAGCCGGCACAGATGTGTCCAATTCAACCGGGGCGATCGACCGAGGTGCCCAGACATCGATACCCATGGCGGTGAGATATGCCTGTCGGGTCACTTCATCCATCACTACGCGTCAACCTGTGGATGCTGACGGCCCGCCGCCATCACTTTGTTTAACGCATGCACATAGGCTTTCGCCGACGCCGCGATAACATCCGTATCAGCACCCTGCCCGTTGGCTATCCGCCCGCCGCGATCGAGTCGCACTGTCACTTCGCCCTGGGCATCGGTGCCGCCGGTAATTGCGTTGACCGAAAACAGCTGCAGATCACAATCGCTTTCGACAATTGATTCGATTGCCCTAAAAACAGCATCCACCGGACCGCTGCCCAGGGCCGTTCCGCTCTTTTCTTCATCGTCGACGTTCAAAGTAATGGTGGCAACCGGTGTCTCACCGGTTTCTGAAGTAACGTTCAGAGAAATGAATTTTATCCGTTCGTCGGTTGACTCGAGACCTGCCTCGGTCACCAACGCTTGCAGATCTTCATCAAAGATCTCGTGCTTTTTATCGGCAAGCTCCTTAAAGCGCCGGAATGCGTCGTTCAACTCTTCTTGCTGCCCGAACTCGATGCCTAATTCCTGCAAGCGGCTACGAAACGCGCTACGGCCAGAATGTTTGCCCAACACAATGCGATTGGCACGCCAACCGACATCCTCAGCGCGCATAATCTCATAGGTTTCACGATATTTGAGCACGCCGTCTTGGTGAATGCCCGCCTCATGGGCAAAGGCATTGATGCCAACGACCGCCTTGTTCGGCTGCACTGCGAAACCAGTGATGTTCGACACCAGTCGCGAACAATTGAGGATCTCCTTCGTCTCCAGGCGAGTATCAACCGGAAAAACATCCTGGCGAGTACGCACGGCCATTACTATCTCTTCCAAAGAAGCGTTACCGGCGCGCTCGCCCAGACCATTAATCGCGCATTCGACCTGGCGAGCACCGTTCATGACACCAGACAGGGAATTCGCAACCGCCAGACCCAAATCGTTGTGGCAATGCATAGAAAAAACCGCTTTGTCGCTGTTCGGGACGCGTTCAATAATCTCTTTAATCATAGTCCCAATCTTCTCTGGCACGGCATAACCCACTGTATCGGGAAGATTCACCGTGGTCGCCCCCGCATCGATCACTGCTTCCGCGACTCTGCAAAGAAATTCGGGATCCGAACGACAAGCATCCTCGGCAGAGAACTCGACGTCCTCCACATGCTTGCGTGCAAGCTTTACTGCGCCTACCGCCTGCTCCAGTACTTGCTCTGGGGTGAGACGCAATTTCTCCGTCATATGGATGGGCGAAGTAGCAATGAATGTATGTACACGTTTCCGCCGTGCCGGCGCCAACGCTTCAACGGCACGTTCAATATCTTCTGGTGCGGTTCGTGCCAGCGCCGCGACGGTACTCTCAGTAATCGTCTCTGCGACTAATTTCACCGCTTCGAAATCACCGGGGCTGGCAATCGGAAACCCCGCTTCAATGACGTCCACCTTCATTCGCTCTAGCGCTTTAGCGATACGCAGTTTTTCGTCGCGGGTCATGGTCGCGCCCGGACTTTGCTCTCCGTCACGCAAGGTGGTATCGAAAATAATCAATCTGTCGCTCATAACTGCTCTCCACTCATCGCCTTCTAAGATGACTGTGTTTTGACTAGGGTGCCCCGCAGGGCTGGTGGTGAAGTGATCTGCCCTAAACGGGCAGGAGCAGTGACAGACATAGCCGCGACAACACGCTGGCGGGCACGCTATGGGGTAATACTTGTTGTGCTATGTCTAACATAAGTTCTATTTCAGTTGCAGTTTCACTCTACGGCGAAAAAGAGCAAGGCGCAAGCCTTTCCGTCACAACAGGAAAGGATTAATCATCGACCAGCAACTTTGCCGCTCCACAACTATTTTTCCGCACGCCGCGCGCGGCGATGCCTTTGTATATGGAGCAAGGTAAGCACCGGACCGGACACCGCGTAGCTCACGAACAGTGTGAACAGCACCAATGGCGGCTCAAGGGAAACCAGTGCAAACGCGACGACGATCGCTATCATGGATACAAAGCGTATACGCCCGCGCAGATCTAACTCCTTAAAGCTGTGGTATCGAATGTTACTCACCATCAGAACCGCGGCGACAACGGTGATCCCCAGTGCAGTAAGGTCCAAAACCGTTCCGGTCAGCGCGTACTCCGCACCCAACCATACAAGGCCCGCGATCAAGCCCGCAGCCGCTGGACTCGGGATCCCTTGGAAATAACGTTTGTCAGCAGTCTCTACCTGGGTATTAAAACGCGCCAACCTAAGCGCCGCCGCCGCAGTGAATAGAAACGCCGCCAACCAACCCAATCGCCCGAAATCTAACAACGCCCATTGATAAACGACCAACGCCGGTGCGATGCCAAATGCCGCCATGTCCGAAAGACTGTCATACTCAGCGCCGAAAGCGCTTTGCGTGTTGGTCATGCGGGCAATACGCCCGTCCATGCCGTCTAAGATCATAGCAATAAAAATCGATACCGCAGCAGCTTCAAAACGCCCAATGTTGGCGGCTACAATCGCGTAAAAACCAGCGAACAGGGCAGCTGTAGTAAACAAATTAGGCAACAAGTAAATTCCCGAACGCCGGCTCCGCTTGCTACTTTCGTTTCGTTCGTTCATTCAGCTTATCAGGGCCGCTTGTGACTTCGTCGCAGGATCCTCATCATGAACGAAACTTCCGAGCGTGCTGGCACCGGCTCGCACTCGGTCACCTTCTGCGATATTCAACATTGAGCTCTGTGGTAAGTAGACATCGATCTGTGCACCAAAGAAAAAGTAACCAATACGCTGACCTTGCCCCACTCGCTGGCCGACTCTTGCGTGACAACAAAACTTGGGAAAAGCAACACGAGCACTCACGCCGAAAATAACGTCATCACCTTCATCGGTCCGTAGTTGATAGACGTGCTGGCGAAGCGAACCAGAATGTTCATCGCCTAGCCGCTCCCGCCACTGTTGCAACAACTTTCCTTCGGTGGGGCTACGCAGCGAATACACGTCCGCGATGCCGGTCTCGACCACAACTCGGATCATGTCACGACGTAACCACGGATCACGTGTTTCCTCAATGTGTAGCACCGCGCCATCAACTGGACTTACCACTGCCAACGGCAAGGACGGGATGTCGCGCGGAGGATCCCGAAAGAGATACACCAGTAGGGCGACAAGGAAACATACTGGCACAGCCGGGGACCTGCCCAAAGTGACACTCGTCAGTACACCGAGGACGATAACAACGGTCACAATGGGCCAAGCCTCACGAGCGATTAGCGGATGATGCCGGACAACCCCAGACATTTGTTCGCGGCTGCTGCTTCCCGGCTAATTCTTGGCGCGATCGACCAATTTATTCGCGCCGATCCACGGCATCATGGAACGCAGCTTCGCTCCGACCTGCTCGATCTGATGTTCGCCGGCGAGTCGGCGCTTGGCTTTCAATACCGCCGTGCCACTACGATTCTCCGCGATCCATTCACGTGCGAACTCGCCGTTTTGGATCTCAGCCAACACGCGTCGCATTTCGTCGCGTGTCTGTTCGTTGACGATTCGTGGACCACGTGAAAAATCTCCGTACTCCGCGGTGTTGGAAATCGAGTAGCGCATATCGGCAATACCACCTTCATACATGAGATCGACAATCAATTTCAGTTCATGCAGACATTCAAAATACGCCATCTCAGGGGCGTAGCCCGCCTCCACCAGAGTTTCGAACCCGGCCGTCGCCAATGCAGTCAGACCACCGCAGAGTACTGTTTGTTCGCCGAACAGATCTGTCTCTGTCTCCTCTCGAAAAGTCGTTTCGATAATCCCCGCGCGCCCACCGCCGATGCCGCAAGCGTAGGCCAAACCCAACTCGCGTGCCTGACCAGAAGGATCCTGATGCACTGCGAGTAGATTTGGCACACCGCCACCCTCAAGATAGGTAGAACGAACCAAATGACCAGGCCCTTTGGGTGCGATCATTATGACGTCGAGATCGTCGCGCGGTGAGATTTGGCCGAAATGGATATTAAATCCGTGCGCAAAGGCCAGTGTCGCATTTTGCTTTATGTTCGGTCCAACGTGGTCCGCGTCCAAATCAGCTTGGTGCTCATCGGGTGCCAGGATCATAACGACATCGGCACCGGCAACGGCGACACCTATATCTTTTACCTCAATACCAGCGTCTTTAGCTTTCGCGACAGAATTCGAGTCCGGGCGCAGCCCTACAC
>CAZBOQ010000280.1:0-4635 GCA_964493555.1 uncultured Gammaproteobacteria bacterium
TCATGTTTACGTCAGCCTTGTCGAAATCTTTCGGGTAGCCGTCATCTTCGCGTAGCACCCATACGGCTCGACCTTCGGCGTCGAAGGTCCATCCATGATAGGAGCAGCTGAAATTCTTTTTGTTGCCACGTTCAGTGCGGCACAGTCGGGTACCCCGGTGCGGGCATGTATTGATAAACCCGTTGAGCTTGCCTTCTTCATTACGGTGGACGATGACTGACTTTCGTCCCATCCATGCGGTGATAAAGTCGTATGGCTTCGGCAGCAGGCTTTCGTGGCCGAGGAAGATCCACGAACCTTCGAAAATAAACTTCATCTCTAACTCGAATATATCCGGATCCGTATAGAGGGTATGGTCTATACGGTAGACATTTTCGTCCGGCCTCCGCTCAAACAGGCCCTGAAGGTATTCGTCCGACGATTTCGCCACGGGCGATTTAGCGGCTTGCGTGTCCATATTGAATCACCCCTTACGGGCTTGTTAGTTTGGCTACGCACCCTAGACGTTTGCTTTGCAATAAGGTGCTTAAACGTTAGCATTTGAAGATCAGCTGATCAACTTGTAGCACCATAGCCCCTGCGGAGGATAGGTCATTATGAATACATCGTTAAACAACGAATTGCCTCACCTTTTAAGGACTTTTGGTGAAAATAAACAATGACGTCGGATGCAAACAATATGGCGAGTGCACATGTCTCGATAAATGGGGCGGAAGCTCTTCTCGAGATATTACAGACACAGCAGACAGATTTTATTTTCTGCTCACCGATTGCTGCCTGGGCGCCGCTGTGGGAGGCGCTAGCCAAACGAGCAGAGACAGCTGAAGTCGAGCAGCCGCGTTATATGAACTGCCGGCACGAATTGCTCGCGGTTGGACTTGCATCCGGTTACTACAAGGCGAGCGGAAAGCCACAAGTGGTGTTGTTACCCGTAGGCTTGGGCGTGCTTAACGGTTCCCTGGGTCTGCGCGCCGCTCATCACGAAAGAACGCCGATGACGGTTCTTTCTCCTGATTCTCAAACCTACGGTGAGGATCCGACCCTGGATCCAGGACTCGAATGGCCTGCGACCCTAGTTGACCTTAATGGACCTGTTCGCGCTGCTGAGACTTATTTGAAGTGGGGAAGGGAATTAAAAACTGCCGGGGATCTCGAGGTTGAGCTGCGGCGTGCACTTTATCTTGCGGATTTACCGCCGCGTGGTCCGACGTTATTGAGTATTCCTTTCGAGGTATTGATGTGCCCGGTGCCGCTGGCGCGCCAGGACAAACTCGAAGCTGAACCGGTTATGGCGACAACGCATACATTGGCTCGCGTTGCAGACCTTCTCGTTGCTAGCAAGAATCCTGTGATCATCACCGAATATGGCGGCCGGACATCGGCTGATGTGGCAACCTTGACGGGGTTAGCGGAAAAGTTGGGTGCGGCAGTTTTCGAGACTGCTATCCCGCAATATCATAATTTTCCGCGTCATCATCCCTTACATGGCAACGGTCCGGTGGAAGATGTGCTTGCGCAGGTCGACTTTGTGCTGCTGGCAGGATGCAATGGTCCTTGGCACCCACCCCGACTCACGCTCGCCGAGGGGTGCAAAGTGGTGGTTTGCGATGAAGAGCCAATGCGGCCCCGTTCACCGTACTGGGGTTATCAGACCGATCTGTGTGTAGCCGGCGATGTCGGTTTGAACCTGGGGGCAATACTGAAAGAGCTGCAACAACGGGCTATACCTGCGTCTGCCGAGCGTGCTAAGCGTTGGCAAGCCTATAACAGTAATATCCGAAGTGGTTGGACACGGGGAGCTGATGCTGTAGCCGATGCTCCCACCTTGCAGGCACCAACCCTGTTTCGTACTCTCCATCGGGAGCTTCCGGACGACACAATCATCGTTGACGAGATCATTGCGCACGGTCCGTCAATGCTGCAGTGGCTGTTCGAAATAAAACCACGCCGCCAGATCCATGGATTTTGTGGTGGGCTTGGCACCGGCATTCCCACCGCGCTCGGCGTGAAGTTGGCGGAACCAGATAAGCTTGTTGTCTGCCTGATAGGAGATGGCGCGTTTCAATACAATCCGATCCCTGCGTGCTTCGGGTTTTCCCAACAGTACGATGTTCCGCTGCTGATCGTGATCTGCAATAACGAGCGCTACGACTCACAAAGTTGGAATATTGCGAAGTATTACCCTGAGGGAGCAGCGATACGCAGTGGGAATTCCTTCGGTGATGTGATCGAACCAACCCCAGACTACTCAAATCTGGCGGCCGCCTACGGTGGTCACGGCGAACGCGTCGATGCTCCGGGACAGTTGGAGTCGGCCATTCGACGTTGTTTGGGAGAGGTCAAAAACGGCCGCTTTGCGGTGCTCGATGTGATGGTCAAAGGGGGGTAGCCGACAACATCTGTTTACTACGGGTCATCGTAGGAGTAGCGGTACGGATCCCCCATCATCCCGATTCTTCACTGGTTTGGAGTCTCTTGAGCAGAGTAGCAATTTCATCTATCTCGCCCCCAGTCGTTGATTCAACGAGGCGGTTATTGACCGAAATCTTGTCCGGTGGCAGATAATTGGTTGCGTCTATTATCAATCGATGCCCTTTACCGGCAACAGCGCTGGATGGATCTGCATCACTTAACGGCATGTTGGGCAACACCAGAACATCCTCAGGGCGCGTGCGTGTAGATAGGGACCAGATAACCTGGTTCATATCAAAAGGGTCAATATCACTGTCCACCATGATCAGGTTTTTCAGATACATCAGACCGTGGGGCGTGCCTAGCGCGCGCATGGCGACGGATTTGGCGAAACCAGCAAAACGGTTCTTAATGGAGATCACGGCAGTCAATCCGTGTTGGTAAAGCGCATTAACCGCGACGACCTCTGGGAAACTTTGCTTTAGCTGGTTGTATATAGGGGCGCAGGTGTTAATTCCAAGGAGTGTGTCGTGTTCACACCAACTCTTACTACCGATATGTAAACTCTCGAAAATGGGATCAGGCCTGTGCGATATGGCGGTCACTTTGAAAACATTTAAACGTCGCACGCCGCTGTAGGTGCCGGGGAACTCGCCGAATGGTCCTTCAAGAACGCGTTCGTTATTGATCATTTCGGCCTCGATGACCATTTCGGTGTTGGCTAGTATATCTACACCGTTGCCGGACTCGGTCAGAGCTAGTGGCGCACCCATCATCTGTGAGGCGTAGGTAAACTCTGACTCATCATAGTTAACCGGCGTTGCGGCAAACATTGCCATGGCAGGATGATTCCCAATCATTACGGCGATCTTGAGTTTGCTCCCATCGGCTTCGGCGCTGCGAATATGTTGACCCATGTCATGGGAAGGCACCGCGTCAAGACTGAATAAAGCTGGTCCATGTACTTGAATGCGGTAGATACCGACATTCTGTTTGTTAAAATTATCTGGCTCGCGCGGATCGCGACTGACGACATTTGCTTTGTCGATGTAAAAGCCACCATCAAGTTCGTTAATTCGATATAGCGGTAATAGTTCGTAAAGGTTGACGTCCTGTTCGATTCGCAACGAGTGCACGATGGCATCGGTCGGTGCTATCCGGGTTATCAGGGGATTTTCTCCTTTCCAGCGATTTGCCACTTCAAAAAACAGTGTCTTCGCGGTCGTCCCTTTTGGACAACCGAGCAGCAAGGCCAAATTGGTGAAGCTGCCGTGGACACCAACAACTATACGCTTACCCGGATACCCTTTAATTTTTTCTATCATTACCGCAGGTGCATTCATGACATCGCGTCCGGCGGCAACGGAGATATTTCGAATGTCCGGTTCGGGTGTTACCTCATGCGGCCAGGTCACAAGCTGGTTGTTTTCATCCAGCAGCTCGAGAAATTCTCGCAGCCCCTTTAGGCGCTGACTGACAGCGATTGCGCTGGATGAAAGTGATGTTTTTTCTTGGTGTTCCATGATTAAGAGCCCAGTCTGAAGTAAAGGAGAGTGTTTCTCTTTGCCTCAGAAAATGTGCTAGCGATTGGCCTCAAATACAGCCCAAAGGTTATTCTATGCGCATATCCCTCATTGAAGCAGGAAAATTGAGATGCTGGAAAAGCCTTGGCCCTTTTATACTGAACCGAAGTTCCTGGACGTCCAGGGACTCCGAACGGCGTTCCGCCGGGAGGGCGCTGGCGAGATCGTGATTTACTTCCATGGCGCGGGGTTGACCCAACGCTGGCTGCCAATGTACGCGTTCCTAGCTAAACGCGTTGACTTGCTGGTGCCCGAGCATCCGGGTTTTGGCGATACCCCCATGCCGGACTGGCTCAGGGGAATGGAAGACGTCCTCGTCCATTACGATGAATTCTTTGCCCAGCTCGGAATCGAACACATGCACATCGTCGGTCACTCGCTGGGCGGCTGGATTGCCGCCAAGTTTGCCGCCTGGTTTCCGCGTCGCGTGCTGAGCCTGACACTCGTAACACCGTGCGGGATCCGCTGCCCGGAAGCGCCGATGTACGACTTCTTCCGCATGACATCGGACGAAGCCGACGAGATCCTGTTTAACGGGCACGCGGCGGAGTTCCCCGAATATCTGGAATTCGGTGACGACGAGACCGAGTCGACAATCCAGGAGTACCTGGAGCTTACTGCCACTGCTCGGTTGATGTGG
>CAZBOQ010000281.1:0-7791 GCA_964493555.1 uncultured Gammaproteobacteria bacterium
GGGACCGTTCGGTAGATTGCGCCTTCCGTGCCGAGGTGGCGAAATTGGTAGACGCGCTAGCTTCAGGTGCTAGTGGGGGTAACCCCGTGGAGGTTCAAGTCCTCTCCTCGGCACCATCCTGCCATCCAACCCTATTGAAACGGCGGATTTAAGACGATCGTATCCGCACGATCTGGTCCTGTGGAGATGATGTCTATCGGAACTTCGCAGAGTTCGGCTATCCTCGCCAAATAACCGCGTGCATTTTCCGGTAACTCTTCGTACTTTTTCACACCCACCGTCGACACCTTCCAACCTTCCATGGTTTCGTAGATGGGGTCACAATCGGCGACCGCAGCAGCACCCACCGGTGGAGTTTGGCAGGTTTCACCTTTATACCGATAACCAGTGCAGATCTGCAGCTTGTCCAAACCATCAAGTACGTCGAGTTTGGTCATGCAAAGGCCGGAGAGACTGTTGAGCTGTTTCGAACGGCGCAATGCAACCGCATCAAACCAACCGCAACGGCGCGGCCGGCCAGTGGTGGCACCATATTCGTCACCACGTTGCAACAAATGTTCACCAAGTTCATCGGAAAGTTCGGTCGGAAATGGACCAGATCCGACCCGCGTCGTATACGCTTTAGTAATACCGAGAACGTAGTGAAAACAGCACGGCCCGACGCCGCTACCTGTCGCGCCCGCACCAGCGGTCGTATTCGACGAAGTCACGTACGGATAAGTGCCGTGATCAACGTCAAGCAACGTCCCCTGTGCACCCTCGAACAACAGGTTCCTACCATCGCGTTGCAGTTCAAAAAGCCGCTCGGTGACATCGGTAACCATCGGCAGCAGAATATCGGCACGGCGCAAGCAATCATCAAGAATTTCCTGAAAATCGACCGTCCCTTGTGAATAATAATTCTTCAATACGAAGTTGTGATAATCGAGCACTTCACCAAGTTTCGTCGCGAAGCGTTCGTGGTGAGCAAGTTCACCAATCCGCAGCGCCCTGCGCGCCACCTTGTCCTCATAGGCGGGGCCAATTCCACGACCCGTAGTACCGATGGCCGCAGCACCACGCGCTTTTTCGCGCGCCCTATCGAGCGCTACGTGATAGGGCAACAACAACGGACAGGCCGCACTTATCCGCAATCGTTCATTCGCCGGAACGTCACTCTGTTCGAGCATTTCCATCTCATCGATCAACGCCGCAGGTGAAACGACCACGCCATTACCGATCAGGCATTGGACATTTTCCCGCAGGATCCCAGAGGGGATGAGATGCAGTATGGTTTTCTGCCCATCAATGACCACTGTATGCCCAGCGTTGTGCCCACCCTGAAATCGTACAACCGCGGACACCCGTTCGGTGAGGAGGTCGACGATCTTTCCTTTACCCTCATCACCCCACTGGGTGCCGACGATGACCACGCTCTTACCCACGCGCGGCAGCCTCTGGGTTAAACCAGCCGGTTATCGTCATTCGATATCCTTGATGCTCCAGCCCTTGTTCGTTTTGCGTAGCACCCGGGTGCATCCCATCGTAGCAGCATCGCCGCTTTGATCTGCGAACGCGACGACCACGCGTTCACCGCTCGTCCTGAGCCGCGCGATTTCCTCGCTTAGAGCAGGATCATCGTCTGACGGTGCGAAAATCGCGGCACGGACATCTGTCTCGGTTTCAGCTGGACCTATTCGGGCTAGATGTTTCAAGTCAGTACTAAATCCAATGGCAGGCCTAGCGCGCCCAAAGACGCTGCCGACATCATCATAACGACCACCCCAGGCTACGGCCGCGCCTTGGCCGGGCACATATGCTTCGAACATGACGCCGGTGTGATAGCGGTAGCCCTGCAACTCAGCCAGATCGAAGTGCAACTCCGCAGCTCCGAGACTGCCGGTCACAAGATCGGCTATACGCTGGAGTTCAGCCAACGCTTCGCCAACCTCCTGGCCCGCATTCGCCAACACGGCCCGCGCCTCATCAAGTATTCCGGCGCCGCCGTTCAACTCAGTCAGTTCAATGAACGCAGCGCGGTCGCTTGCGTCAGCGTTTTCAAGCAATTGCTGCAATTCGCCGGAACTTTTTCGTTGTAGTGCATCGAATAGTGCCACCTCCTGTTCGGCATTAACTCCGAGCCGTGCGCTTAACCCATTGAAAATACCGATGTGCCCAACACTCACCAACACGTTGGGCTGTCCCGCGAGCCTCAGAGTCTCGATCATGAGATTCAAAACTTCTAGATCGCTCGCCAAACCCTTATGTCCGTAAAGTTCCGCACCGGCTTGCAATGGGTTACGCGAACCGGCGAAACCACCCGACCGGGTGTGTAGTACCGACCCCAAATAACAAAGCCGTACGGGCACGTCTCGTTTCAAGGTGTGTGAATCTATACGCGCGACTTGCGGGGTGATGTCCGCACGAATGCCCATCAAACGCCCAGTCAAATGATCGGTAAGTTTAAAAGTCTGCAAATCCAGATCGGAGCCCAGCCCAGTCAACAAGGACTCAAGGTATTCCACTAGTGGTGGCATCACTAGTTCGTAGCCCCAGGATGCGAACAAATCGAGTATATCGCGACGCAGGCGCTCAATTCTGGCAGCATCTGGTGGCATAGCCTCGTCAATGCCATCCGGCAATAACCACCTATCTTGTAATGTCATCGTCTTAACTCTCAGGACAGCGGTTACTCACTAGCGAACCACATAAAGAATGAGAAGGCCGGCTAGCATGCTAGTGATGCCGACAAAACGCATCGTTGCGTCGTTCCAATCTGCCACCATGAGTAGGGTTTTGCGCAAAGCTTCTGGATTCAAGAACGGCGCTATACCCTCGATTATCAAGACCAGTGCAATCGCAACGAGAAAATCATGCCACATATCTATCACGTGGCATGTAGGACGCCGCTAACGTCTTCATCACCAGCCGAGGTTAACGCCTCTCATCTTCCAGTCGGATCGCCAAAGTATTTGAAGAAATCAGAATCTGGTTTCAGTAACAAGACGTCACCTTTGGTGTCGAAACTCGTGCGATACGCATTGAGACTACGGTATAGGGCGTAGAACTCTTCATTCGTGCTGTACGCATTCGCATAAGTCTCAGCTGCCACCGCATCGCCTTCGCCGCGCGCCGTCTCGGCGTCACGGTAGGCCTCCGCTTTAATGACTGTCCGCTCGCGATCGGCGGTTGCGCGTATCCTCTCGGCCGCTTCGGCCCCACGCGAACGGAAATCCCGAGCGACCCGTTCCCGTTCGGCGCGCATTCGCTTATATACAGAGTCGCTAACTTCGGCCGGCAGATCGATACGCTTTACCCGCACATCTTTTACCTCTATACCCAGTCCTTCGGCTTCCTCATTCGCTACGTCCGTCACTAATTCCATCAAAGCACCTCGCTCACCCGAAACGACCTCCTGCACAGTACGAATGGCAAACTCCTCGCGCAAGGCCGCATTAACCTTTTGTTTCAAAAGCGTTCCAGCGCGATCCTTGTTGCCCGAGGTAGCTTTAAAAAACTTTTCGACGTCGGCGATTCGCCATCGAAGGAAGGAATCGACAATGACATCCTTCTTTTCACTAGTTAGGTATCGCTCCGGGTCAAAATCGAGATCCAACAAGCGTTTTTCGAACTTACGCACCTCATTGTAGATCGGCACACGAAAATGCAGGCCTGGCTCATAATCGGAGCGCTGGATCTCGCCGAGCCTCAAGACGATTGCGAGTTCTCGTTCGCTCACAGTGAAAATCGTCGCGAAGACAACGAACACCGCCGCAACAACCACCAACGGCAACATAATCTTCATCGGCGATTCCCCCTCATTCTAAAGTTGGCGCGGTCGCGATCGCTCTGGGCGGTCAACGGCTCCGGCACTGACGCAGACACCTCGTCGCTCCGGCTGGATGGCACGCTTTGCATAGAATTTTTCATGATCTCGCCTATAGGAAGGTACATAAGGTTATTCGACCCTTCTACGTCGAGCAGCACTTTTGACGTATTGGCCAGCACTGACTCAACTGTTTCAATATAAAGGCGTTCACGGGTAACGGATGGGGCTTTTTCATATTCGGTTAGCACTTTCAAAAACCGTGCTGTCTCGCCTTGTGATTCCGCGATCACTTGTTCTCGATAGGCATTCGCCTCCTCAAGTTGCCGCGCTGCTGCACCACGTGCTGTCGGTACGATTTCGTTCCGGTACGCCTCTGCTTCATTGATCAAACGCACGTAATCTTCCCGGGACTTGATAGCATCGTCGAAGGCCGCCTTCACTTCGTCGGGCGGTTTCGCGTGTTTCATGTTGACACTATCCACGAGAAGTCCAGTCTCATAGTTATCCAACAAATCTTGAATCCGCGACTTTGTGCCGTTTTGAATCTCGCCGCGTCCCTCAGTCAAAACGTAATCCATTGTGCTGGTTCCGATCACTTCACGAACCGCAGTCTCGGTCGCTTGACGCAGCGCATCGTCGGGAGCGACAACCTCGAACGCGTATTCAACGACGTCCTTTATCCGGTACTGGACCGCCATCTCTATGTCGACGATGTTTTCATCCTGGGTCAACATCGATGAGTTATGAATAATCGGGCGTATTTGATCAACATCGTATTTCTCGACGGCCTCTATAGGCGGCGGAAATCGAATTGCGGGCCCTGGCTGCAAAGTCGCAACGTGTTTGCCGAAGCGCATAACCACGCCACGCTCGGCCGGGCGGACGATATAGATCGCTTGATAAGCGAGCCACACTACAGCTATCAACAGAATTACCATCCAAACGCTTCCGTTCGAAGGGCCATTCACGGCACGGCCACCACTACCGCCACCACCACCGCCGAAAAGGCCGCTCAACTTATCCTGCATTTTGCGGACGACCTCGTCGAGATCGGGCGGACCTTCGCCGTTATTGCGGCGTCCTCCCCAAGGATCGCGATCTCCGGGTTCATTCCATGCCATTACTCACCACCCCACGTGATAGAAAATTTCACTTATGATTTCAAAGCCAAGAACCACCGCTGGCTAACTGACGCGCTCACACCGGCCACATCGCTGGTTAGATGATATCACCTGGCTAAGCCCACTGGCGATCCGGATTAGATAGAGGCACATCTCCGAGCTTGTCTGCCGAAGGCTGTTCTGCCAAAACCGTGACCTCTCGCGGCAGGCGGTCCAGGTCGGATTGTCCCAAACTTACTTCCAGCAGCCAGTCGCCATTGTTGGCGCTTCGCTCATCCAGCACCGCCCCGCGCTGATAAAGCCAAGCACGCGTCTTGCCTGTAGCAGTGGGAACCCGCAACCATCGGCAGCTACGCGTCTGTTCAAAATGACGTGCGATCGCCTCACAAAGAAGTCCCAGCCCATCACCAGATTGCGCTGATATCCAAACTCTTTTTGGCGCATCATGCTCATCCACTTCAAGCACCGGACACGGACTATCTTTCAGCGCGTCTATTTTGTTATACACCTCTATGCGCGGAATCTTCGCCGCACCGATCTCCTCCAGCACCGAAAGCACATCGGAGGCGAGCTCTCGGCGTTCATTAGCGGAGGCATCAACCACCATGAGCAACAGATCGGCGTTCACGGTCTCTTCCAAAGTCGCCCGAAAAGCAGCCACGAGATCATGCGGCAAGTCACGGATGAATCCAACGGTATCGGTTAGTATCGCCGCGGGCCCCTCCGGTAATTCCATTCGTCTGAGTGTGGTATCCAATGTTGCAAACAACTTATCTTCAGCAATGACATCTGCTCTGGTGAGTCGGTTGAACAGGGTCGACTTGCCCCCGTTGGTGTAACCGACCAACGACACCACCGGCAAGAGCGCTCGGCTCCGCGCTCGCCGACCTTGTGCACGTTGCTCACGTACTTTGTCCAGACGCTCGTTCAGTTGGCGGATCCGGCGGCCAATCAACCTGCGATCGGTTTCGAGCTGCGTTTCGCCGGGGCCACGCAAACCGATACCACCTTTTTGCCGCTCCAGGTGCGTCCAGCCTCGAACCAGGCGGGTCGATAGATGTTGCAGTTGGGCAAGCTCAACCTGCAACTTCCCCTCGTGAGATTGTGCTCGTTGCGCAAATATATCGAGGATCAGTCCAGTCCTATCTACGACCCGGCAATCCGTAAGGCGTTCCAAATTGCGCTGTTGTGCTGGACTGAGGGCATGATTGATCAATGCGATTTCCGCACCCGACTGTAACACCAGGCTGCGTAATTCCTCAGCCTTTCCAGCACCGATGAAGTAACGCGGCTCCGGGCTGGTGCGCGCGCCAGTCAACAACCCAGTAACCTCGACGCCAGCTGACTCAGCTAACTCCTGAAACTCCTCGAGGTAGCGACTTTGCTCACGGCGCCCCAAGGTCAAACTGACGAGTACGGCGTTTTGGCTTGAATCAGGTCTGGCAAACACGTCGACACCTTCCTCGGAGTCTATCAACGGTTGGATCCAATGCGGGTTAAGTCTGGTTCAGGTAAGGTCGTTATCCGTCACATATCGCTCAGGAGATAATCGCCGAAACTATTCATCCGCTTGTTCATCTTCTTCGTCATCAGCATGGGGAAGCTTCACGTTGCGTGCTGGCACCACCGTAGAGATAGCATGCTTATATACCATCTGGCTAACAGAGTTTTTTAGTAGAATCACGAACTGATCGAACGATTCAATTTGCCCTTGAAGCTTAATCCCGTTAACCAAATAAATGGATACCGGCACATGCTCCTTGCGTAGCGCATTCAAGAATGGCTCTTGTAAAGACTGGCCTTTACTCATCAGCGTTCTCCTTCTTATTATAATTCTTCTGTTTGTTCCACTTGGTTTTACGCCGTCCCGTGCGCGCCATTTTTTTCCAAACTGGCGGCGAGCTGTTTACCCGGCCGGGCAAATGATAACCCTTTGATTCCGCGTTGCACATAGGACCGTTAGCAGGTTTTGTCCAAGCCTTCAGGCGGCACTGCGTCAGCCATTACACTTAAACAGGCAATATGGAGTGGCGTCGCAAGAATTTCAAGGCCCGCCTCTGTAGATCACGGTCCTGACAATCGAACCATTGTGAACTCTGCTCACCACGCAACCAAGTCAACTGTCTCTTTGCGAGTCGCCGTGTCGCCGTGATCGCGCGTGTCACGGCCACGTCATAATCCTCCATGCCGCAAAGATACTCGGCGATCTGGCGGTAGCCAACCAGGCGCATTGACGGAAGAGCTTTCTGCATGCCTGGCCGCGCCAGTAATCTTTCAACTTCCGTGACCAATCCAGCCTCCAGCATGCCGTGAAACCTCTCGGCCAATGCTTGGTGAAAGTCCGGTCGCTCACTGGGCGCGAGCACAATTTTGACAATGCGTGCTTCCAACGTATCGTGAGTGCCATCGGCTATCAAAACGCTCATCGGTTGACCACTTATTTCGAATACCTCAAGGGCCCGCAAAATGCGCTGCTGATCGTTAGGATGAATCTTGGCGGCGGCCGCGAAATCAACACACTGCAATTGCTTGTAAAGCGCTCCAAGGCCTCCATTCCGCGCCCGCTTCGCGAGACGCTCGCGTATTTGCTGATCGGCCTTCGGCAATTTGGCGAGTCCGCGTTCTAACGCTCGAAAATAGAGTCCTGTGCCGCCGACCAGTAGGGGCACCTTACCGCGTCCCAATATTTCATTGATTTCATGGCGGGCATCAGTCCGGAACCGTGCGGCAGAATAGCTTTCCTCAGGGTTACAGATATCGACCAATCGATGTGGCACTCGGGCGCGCACCATCTTGCTAGGTTTCGCCGTGCCAATATCCATACCCCGATTAACCAATGCTGAATCTACGCTTACCAACACC
>CAZBOQ010000282.1:0-3722 GCA_964493555.1 uncultured Gammaproteobacteria bacterium
CGCGTTTTGATTTACTGATCTCTATGACATAGTCGGTACTGTCTGACCATGTCGGGAGAGGGCAGGCAAGCGCAGCCCCCAGCCACACCAGTAGGAAGATGGTTCGTCTCCGGTAAGTCATCGGTTCGTTTCGCGCGCTAAGCCCGCATACCCCGGATCCGATCGGCATATCGAATGTGGTATGCTCCTCAGCCCTTATGGCCACTGAAGCAGTTTTATCTAGACGCCGGTGCTGCCGCTCCTCGCCAATATAAAGCTTGGGCTTGCGCCCGCAACACCCTCTCACTTCGAGATACTTTAATACCAGCTCGTGGTTATGCCAAATGGAAGTGGAACCGGTATGACGCACCCTAGCGTAGGTCTCGTAAGTCTTGGCTGTCCGAAGGCGTTGGTCGATTCGGAGCGAATATTGACCGAACTCAAAACCAAGGGATATGAGTTGGTGGATGAGTATGGTGGTGCCGATCTCATGATTGTAAATACCTGTGGTTTCATCACATCGGCGGTCGAAGAGTCTCTTGAGACGATAGATGAGGCGATGAGTGAGAACGGTCGGGTGATTGTAACGGGTTGTCTCGGTGCCCGAGCGGAGGAAATTAAAAACCAGTTCCCTACAGTACTCGCAGTCACCGGTCCACATCAGTATCGAGCGGTCATGGAAGCGGTACACGAACATCTTCCCGCTCCGCATGAACAATTTTTCGAGCTTGTCCCGTCGCAGGGATTAAAGCTTACGCCACAGCACTACGCTTATTTGAAGATTTCTGAAGGCTGCAATCACCGTTGCAGTTTTTGCATCATTCCCTCTATGCGCGGAAATCTTGTTAGTCGTCCCATGAGTGATGTTATGGATGAAGCAGAACGACTGGTTGCCTCCGGGGTTAAAGAGTTGTTGATTATTTCGCAAGATACCAGCGCCTATGGGACGGATTTGCTGTCCAATGATCGCGGTCGTTCTAGTAAGGAAAGTCACTTTCTAGTGTTAGCAGAAGCATTGGGAGGGCTCGGAGTTTGGGTGCGGCTACACTACGTTTATCCATATCCGCACGTTGATGCAGTATTGCCACTAATGGTTGACGGCAAGCTTTTGCCATATCTTGATGTGCCTTTCCAGCACGCGAGCCAAAGGATCCTTAAATTGATGAGACGGCCCGCGCATGCTGAAAAAAATCTGCAGCGAATTTCAGATTGGCGCGCGATTTGTCGGGATATCACGGTCCGGAGTACATTCATCGTTGGCTTTCCCGGGGAAACCGACCAGGAGTTCGAAGAATTGTTGCAGTTCTTGAAAGTCGCCAAGATTGATCGTGTCGGTTGCTTTGAATACTCCGATGTCCCTGGTGCTCACGCGAATGCTTTGCCTGGGGCTGTCGACAACGAAATTAAATCAGAACGTTACCGGCGAGTAATGGAAACACAAGCCGAAATAAGCCGGGCTCGGTTGCAAGCGAAAGTGGGCCGGCGTTTGACGGTGTTGGTGGATGAACTTGAACCGGATCACGTAATTGCACGAACCCAAGGTGATGCGCCGGACATCGATGGGGTAGTGTACGTCGAGTCGTCCGGGAGGCATGAGATCGGCGATTTTATCGCAGTGGAGATCACTGGCGCAGAAGAACATGATCTCTGGGCTGTGCCGGCAGGCTAAACATTACACTTCGTCGAAGAACCGCAGATACGAGCGAAACCAAAGGAATTTCAATGGGTGAAAAAAGCTATCACATGGACAGTGATGATTTCCGTCGTCACGGCAAAGAAATGATCGACTGGATTGCGGACTATTGGGACAGCGTCGAGTCTCTGCCGGTGCGGTCACAAGTCCAGCCGGGTGACCTACGGCGCGGTTTGCCGCAAGCGCCGCCGCAGCAACCTGAAGGGTTCCAAGCGATATTCAAGGATCTCGACGAGCTCATCGTGCCCGGTCTTACCCATTGGCAGTCGCCAAATTTTTTCGCCTATTTTCCGGCAAATACTTCGGCTCCAGCGGTACTCGGCGACCTATTATCGGCCGGTCTCGGAGTGCAGGGGATGCTTTGGTCCACCAGTCCCGCCTGTACGGAACTTGAGACACATGTGCTGGACTGGGTCGCGGACATGATTCAGCTACCGCAAAAATTTAAATCTTCGAGCGAGGGCGGTGGCGTCATTCAGGATTCAGCGTCGGGTGCGGCGTTGGTTGCGGTGCTAGCTGCGCGCGAACGGGCGAGCGACTTTACCAGCAATAGACAAGGGACGGATGCAAGCTTGGTCGCCTACTGTTCCAGTCAGACGCATTCATCAGTGGAGAAGGCGGTGAAAATGGCCGGTATGGGAAGTGAGAGGCTACGGGTCATCGCCGTTGATGAGGATTACGCGATGTGCGCGGATGCATTGGCCACTCAGATTAAGGAGGATAAGGCAGCGGGTCTGACGCCGTGTTTTGTCTGTGCGACGTTAGGTACGACTTCATCAAATGCGCTGGACCCTGTGCCCGAGATCGGTGCGATTTGTCACGAGGTAAACGCCTGGCTGCACATCGATGCCGCCTTTGCCGGTAACGCGACGGTGTGCCCGGAATATCAATATCTGCACGCTGGGATTGAATTTGCTGACAGTTACTGTTTCAACCCGCACAAATGGTTATTCGTAAATTTTGATTGTGATTGTTTTTACGTTGCCGACCGCAAGATCTTGATCCGCACGCTCAGTGTATTACCGGAGTATCTGCGCAACAAAGCGACCGAATCAGGGGCCGTGATCGACTACCGTGATTGGCAGATTTCACTTGGCAGGCGTTTCCGTTCGTTGAAATTATGGTTCGTGCTGCGCCACTACGGTATCGAGGGGTTGCAGCACCATGTCCGCCGACACATAGCACTGGCACAGGAGTTCAAGCAGTGGGTGGAAGATTCAGAGGATTTCGAGGTTGTCACGCCGGCACCTATGAGCTTGGTTTGTTTTCGCCATATAGCTGGTGATGAATACAACGAGCAATTGCTGGAAACATTGAATAGCTCAGGAAAGATATTTCTAACCCACACTGTCTTAAACGGGCAATATGTCTTGCGCTTTTGCGTTGGCCAGACGCACACCGAGGCCCGACATGTTGCGGACGCCTGGGAATTGATCCGGACGACGTCCGCGTCATTGAGTATCAGTGATCTCTCCTAGACGATTCCACTCCATTCTTCGATGGCGTATTTGGCGGACATCATCGCCAGCGCATGCAGGTGAAAAGTCGAATTGACTGAAGAAGCAGTTGGGTACACTCCGGGGCCGCCTATCAACAGATTGGCAATGTCGTGGGTTTGTGAATAGCGGTTGGTCACGGAGCTAGCGCGATTGGCACCCATGATGGTGCCGCCCATATTGTGTTGTCCGCCCATCGGTGAAGCCCAGACTTCTTTAGCACCAGCCGCTTTGAGGATCGCTTCACCCTCGATCAGCGATTCGCGATAAAGAGCTAAGCCGTCGGGACTCACTCTATATTTGGTTTCGGCTAGCGGCATGCCGAAGTCGTCCTTGCGACTTGAGACTGCGATGTGGTTTTCCCATAGCGGTTGGTCTTCGATCACGCTGGCCATCACGGCAACTTCGCGAACGGCTTTTTTCAAAAACACATCGAGCTTGCGTCCGAACACTTCATGTCTGCCGACCGCGATACCCAAGAGATCATTGGGCTTTAGCGCCTGTCCGATCTCCCATTGGCGCGAGCCGAAGGCGGCCTTGGTCTGGTCTTTTTG
>CAZBOQ010000283.1:0-4035 GCA_964493555.1 uncultured Gammaproteobacteria bacterium
CCTATCCCCAGAAGAAACCTGCCGCCGGAAAGCTTGTCCAGAGTCATCGCCGTCATCGCCGTCATCGCCGGGCTCCGCGCCGGGATCTGCATGATCGCCGTACCCACCTTTATCTTCGACGTCTGCGCCAATATCCAGGTCGCCGGCGTCACCGCATCGGATCCCCATGCCTCTGCCGTCCACACCGATGAGTAACCGAGCCGCTCCGCCTCCAGGATCTCTTCTAAGGGAATGTTAATTTGCGCAGGCGAATATCCAGCCATAAATCCAATTTTCATCTTGTCCACTCCTTCAACTCACCTACATCGTCTCCGCGACAGCGGTGACCTAGTATAAAAACTCTACGAAACGACACCAAAAACTAATCGATGGTACCCAAATTAGACCGTATATATTGCGCAGCGAAACGTTGCCGCTCTTCGGCGGCACCGATAGAGCGATCCGTGGCCGATCCAAGCCATGCGAAAAACAACGTAGCAATTAGTGAAAACAACGTCGAATAGCGATAAGGGTGCAATGCCTCTGCATTACCGAACACGTCCACCCACACTAAAGCGCTGGTCACAACAAATCCCAACGAGACAAGTAAACCAACCGTGCCGCCAAGGAGTGCGCCGCGCGTCGTAAAGTTACGCCAGAAAATCGCCATCATCAGCAGAGGAAAATTCACGCCGGCAGCGACCGAAATGGCTGTCGTTACCAGAATAACAACATTCTGATCCTCGAATGCCAACCCGAACACGATGGCGATAGCACCGAACAATAGCGGCGTAATCTTAGAAATACGCATGCGCTCGGCGTCACTGGCCTGCCCAGACCGGATCACATTAGCGTAGATGTCGTTGACGATGACCGACACCGCTGCAATGGTCAAACCCGCAACCACAGCCAGAATGGTTGCAAACGCGACCGCCGATATGAAGCCGAGAAAAATATCTCCGCCTAATGCTTCGGCAAGGTGAATCACCGCCATATTGTGACCGCCGAGCATGCGGCCAGCGGGATCGTAATATTGTGGTTGGCCGGTGATGTACACAATTGCCGCCAGGCCCAGTCCTAGCATTACGAATTGAAAAGTGCCGATGATTGCAGTCGCGTAAAATACTGACTTACGCGCTTCGCGTGCATCCGGTACCGTAAAAAAACGGATCAGTATATGCGGTAGCCCGGCGACGCCGAATATGATGGTCAAACCGAAAGAGATTGCTGTAATTGGATCCCCCAAGACCCCTGAGGGCTCGAACAATTCCTCTCCGCGTGCATGTAATTCCACGGCCCGTTGAAATAAGCCTTCAACGTCGAAATCAAGCTCGAACAGCGTAACACCAAGAAGGTAGCAACCACCGAAAAGCAACAACACCGCTTTGATGATCTGAACCCATGTCGTGCCTAGCATGCCACCAAAACTCACGTACAAGCACATCATCACGCCAACCACAATCACCGCCAGTTTGTAAGGCAGGCCAAATAACACTTGAATTAGCGAGCCCGCCCCGACCATTTGTGGGATCAAGTACATCAAAATAATGACCAATCCTATACAGGCGGCAAGCAAACGTACCGTTTTGCCTTGCAAGCGGTAGGAAATGATATCGGCGAAACTATAGCGCCCGAGATTACGGAGATGATCGGCAATCAAAAACATAATCACCGGCCACCCAAGCACCGCTCCTAATGCGAACACATAACCGTCAAACCCTGTCGCGAATATGAGCGCCGAAGACCCCAATAAAGTTGCAGCCGACATGAAATCCCCAGAGATGGCGACGCCGTTCTGAAATCCCGTGATGCTTTTGTCCGCGGTGTAGAAATCGTCGGAAGTGCGTGTTTTTCGAGCTGCGAAGAAAGTTATCGCTAGCGTTATAAGGATGAACAAGAGAAAGAAGCTAATCGCAACCCAGTTGATGGCAATATCCCCCGGGCTACCGGCAGCGTAGGCCGCCGTGCAGCCGGTAGAGAGGAGAAACCATACGAGTGCTTTAATCCTCATCGGCCAACGCCTTCAGCACAGACTCTTCCAAAGGGCGCAGCCGCACATTCGCAAACCAAACATAAATGCCGGTCACCGCGATGGCACTAATGATCAGGACGCTACCCCAGACTATCCCGATCGACAATGTCCGTAGCCCGAACAGCGGTCTGCCCAGTAGCTCCGGTGCGAGCGGCATCATGATCAGCAACCCCATAGAAAAAATCACGATGACGACAGTCAAAAAGACTCCAAAACGTATTTTCTGGCCGCAGAGTTTCTGAAAGTTCGGATCCCCCAGGATCCGTCGTTGTTTTCGTTCGTCCATCTAGGTCCCCCGCGTCCGCTCGTGGGCATGGGCGAACGAAAATGGCAAAAAAAACCACCTACGTCGCATGAATAATACCGGTCGCGATCCCGTACTCTAGTGTCTCAGCATAAATGTCGACTTGCGGCACCCCACCGCCGGCCGTTTCGTTGGCGGCACAAGCAGCAACCCATGTGTGCATTTCCATCCAGCCGATCCCGGCCTGTTCAACGATATCCTCTGCATCCCAATCGTCGACATCACCTAAAGTTTCGGACGTCACAATGTCCAGAAACCGCCGGTCAACTTCCGGGTTAAGCTTGATATCTGCACGCGTGCGCTGACCGGAAACCAACATCTCGGCACCGTCCTGATGCATCTGTTCAAGTTTATCCAACCACTGCTGCTGCCCAATGCCGTTGCCGCCCTGGCCACCGAGCTGCCACGCGGTCACCTCCTTTTCAGCTGTTCCGTAGGCCGGATAATACCGTGTCGGGTTATGTGACATCCCCCCGGAGGCCACCACTAGCACGCGTTTGTTCAGGGTTTTGATGAACTCACCCAAGGCCATGCCTAAGGCCCGCGAACGTTTGAACGGCAAGTACGGCGGCATGATTGCATTCACGAAAATCGGGATCACCGGATAACGAGCAAGGTCACCGAGAACCCGGGACATGGTCTGCGAAAACCCGTGGTCGACGGTCATTTCGTAAGATACGGCAACGTCACTGCCAAACTGTCGCAAGAACTTCACACACTCCAATGAAAGCTCACCGGGTACGTCGAAGCGACCCGGTGTACCACCGATATCGGCAACCGCTTCGCACGCCAATCCCACGCAGTAACTCGGCACAAGTTTGAAGAAAAATCCGTTGAAGTGATCGGGCCCTAAGACGAACACTAACTCGGGCTCAAATGCAGCGATCGTGTTCGCGCGCTCGGCGAACACGTCCACAATTGCGTCATGTGCCTCAGGTGGGCGGGCGTAACACACCATCAACGGTGAATGAGCAGCGCAAAGCAGTTGAACCGCTGACACTGCTAGTCCGCGGGCTTCACGTAACAGAATTTACAGCAGTGATAGTTTTCACTACATCGAGATAGATATTCCTAACTTCGGTAATCTCGAATCCCGCCGCCTGCACGTTGGCGACAGTGGCTCGGTTCATGTCGGGTCCTAGCGCTTTTGTGAGCGGTGTCATGATGCTCATAGTCAATTTGAACGGCAGGAATCTGCTGCCGGTGTGCTCAAACATCCTGAGCTCAGCCCCGGGTTTGAGCACTCGTTTAAGTGCCCGCAGACCTTCCACCGGCTCCGGCACCGAACAGAACGTGCAGGAGGTATAGATCTGATCGAAGGTCGCATCATCGAACGGCATCTCATGAACGTCCATGGCCCGAACATCGATCATTCCGTCATACGCGGCAACTCTGGGTGCAGCAATCTCCAACATTTTGGGACTGATATCGATGGCCGTGATGTTCTGGCCTGGCGGAAAAAACTCAATGTCGAGTCCGGTACCTAACGCTAAGAACATAATCTTACCCTGCATCGCCGCAAAGAGACTACGTTTATCCGGTGCCCAACGTTTATCAGGGCCGATGCCGGACATGAAATCGTAGCTATTCGCCGCCCGGTCCCACTTGCCGGGTGGTTTTAGAGCCATAGATTTTCCTCAGCGCGGAACGGTCACACCTTTGATCAAGTAACTGGCGTAGCTGCAGAATGCCAACACCAGCAAGCCAATCAAGGCGCCAT
>CAZBOQ010000284.1:0-4176 GCA_964493555.1 uncultured Gammaproteobacteria bacterium
TGGCGCAACACCAGCACCTCGAACTTGCCCATACGTGTGCGAACAAAATCACCCGCTTTGCGTAATTGACTCTCGTGGGCAACATACAACCAGGCACGCTTGAAGATGCGGTCCATCTCAAAGTCGAATAGCTTTGGCTCGGTGTACACACGGCTATGAACCCGGTTGGGTTGAACCAAGTAATTGAGCTCCATTAAATCATCCATGTGCAAATTATGCCGCGAGAAACCAGGACAAAGTATGCGAAACACGTGCTAAGGTGTCAAAAACAGCTTGGTAGCGGTATGGAGAAGAGGTTATGACCATAACTGTTGAGACGTTACGTTCCATTTTGGCTGAGCACGGTGGTATCCCTATGACCGTTGCAGAGCTTGCCCATGTGGCACCGATCGTGGAAGCCTTCGTTGTCGAATTTTCACGACTAGAGGACTTGGATCTTTCGGACACCTATTCTGCTTTGCAATTGCGAGCCGATGACGGAGGATTTTCCAAGTGATTGACGCAGGGTTGTTGAGGATGAGTATCGCCGAGCTCAGTCGTAGGATCTCGGGTCGAGAGGTATCGCCGGTAGAGGTTGTCGACAACAGTATCGCGCATATCGAAAAATTGCAGCCGCAGGTGAACGGATTTATCACTCTGTTGTTTGAGCAAGCTCGTGATCAGGCCCGGTTACGTGAGCGCGCGATATTGCGTGGTGAATACCTCGGACCGCTGGACGGGATCCCGATTGGTGTCAAGGACAATTTGGCCGTTGCTGGCGTTACTGCGACCGTGGGTTCAAAGGCAATGGACGATAATGTCCCAGCGGAGGATGCGGAAGCAGTGCGCAGAATAAGGGCGGCTGGGGCGATAGTTGTTGGTAAAGAGAATATGCACGAATTTGCGGCTGGGGGCCGCTCCAATAACCGCCACTACGGCGCAGTGGGGAATCCCTGGGACATCGAACGGATCCCCGGCGGTTCCAGCGGAGGTAGTGGTGCCAACGTCGCCGGATGCATGACATATGCATCGCTCGGCACCGACGTCGGTGGATCGGTGCGGTTCCCAGGCCACTGCTGCGGTGTGGTCGGGATGAAGCAGACTTTCGGGCGCGCAAGCCAGCGCGGCTCCCTGATGACTTGGCAGCATTGCGATCACGTTGGAGCACTCACTAGAAGTGTTGCCGATAATGCTTGTGTGCTGCAGACCTACGCCGGTCATGATCCACTGGATCCCTCCAGTGTGTCCATACCGGTTCCGGATTTTTCCGCGACTATTGGTCGTGATCTTTCAGGGGTCAAAGTAGGGCTACCGAAGAATTTCTTTTTCGATGTTATTTCGGACGACGTGGAACAAGCGGTACTCAACGCCTTGGTAGCGTTACAGACGGCGGGTGCTGAGGTCGTGGAAGTTACGTTGCCCTATCTCGAATACGCGCGCAGCGTTTGGTTGTTGATGGCGGTGGAGACGGCGGTTACCCACGAACACCTGCTGCGCGACAAGCGCGGTGACATCAGCCCGGATTTGGTTGCTGGCATGCTGGCTGGCCAATTCATATTGGCACGTGACTACATTAAGGCACGTAAGCTTGAGCGGGTGGTGAAAGAGGGCTTCGCGAATGCCCTGCAACATGTCGACGTCATTGTCACCCCAACTTCGCCGGTAGTGGCGCCGCGCATTGACGCGGAGCGAATCACTATCAAGGGAGTGGAACACGATCTTACGGTGGATCGCGACGAAGTGATGGGCCGCGATACCTATATCGGCAACATTGTGGGTCTTCCCTGTATCAGCGTCCCATGCGGCTTCGGGGAAGCGGGCATGCCGATTGGTCTGCAATTAATGTGCAGGCCGTTCGAGGAACCGTTGCTGTATCAGATTGCCGCAGCATATGAGGAGGGATCGCCAGCTAAGGGTAAATTTCCGAAGTTGGTAGGTGCTTGATTAAACACCGCCTCCTCCGAGAGAAGGGCTACATCACTTCTCCTCCAGCCAAAGCGATCGCCTGTCCAGTAACCGACTCTGACCCTGGCAGACATAACCACGCCACGGTCGCCGCAATCTCAGTGGGTTGAATAAAACGGTTTTGCGGATTTACTTTCTTGAGTTGTTTGGCCGCCTCTTCGAGTGTGCAGCCGGTCTTGTCAACTATATTCTGCAGAGCGCGCTGCAGCAATTCCGTCTCTGTGAAAGTCGGACAGACGGCATTCACGGTTAGCCCGGTGCGCGCGACTTCCAGCGCTAACGAGCGGGTGAGTCCGATGACACCGTGCTTGGACGCGCAATAGGCAGGCGTGTAGGCGTAGCCAATAAGCCCGGCGGTACTGACTACCGAGATAAGCCGACCCCAGTCACGTGTGATCATGTTCGGCAGTACGGCTCGAGTGCACAGAAAAGTACCGGTAAGGTTGACCGCCAAGGTACGGTCCCACATTCCCTTATCTGTTTTAGCGAATGGCGCACTTTCGGCTATGCCCGCACAATTCACCAGAATATCTACGGCTCCGTGTCCACCAAGAGCTTGTTCGAAGCCTTGGGTTACGCTTGTTTCGTCGGTGACGTCCACAACTACATCACGGGCACCACTTAGCACCCTGCATTTGTCGTTCAACGGGTTTTCCATTATATCCATCAGCGTCAACTTGCACCCTAACGCATGTAGTCTATCCGCGACGGCTGCGCCGATTCCGCGTGCTCCGCCGGTAACGACGGCGTGGCGTTCTTGTAAATTCTCCACCATAACGTGTGACATAACGATTTATGCTAACGCTAGACTGGTTATTGTCAACCAAGGAGACTCCGATTAAGGTGCTTCAACATGAATAAATAGGAACTGGACAGATGAACGAGATCCTGCAACCACCGGGCTGGCCGAAACCGAAAGGTTATTCAAACGGCATCGCTGCTGAAGGACGGCTGGTGTTTGTCGGTGGACAGATTGGTTGGGATGAAAACGAAGTGCTGGTCAGTGATGATCTGGCTGCCCAGGTTAAAAGAATATTGCTTAACACGACTGCTGTCCTCAGAGAGGCGGGAGCGGGTCCGGAGCACGTTGTACGGATGACTTGGTACGTAACAGATAAAAAGGAATATCTAGGGGCAGTGCGGGAAATCGGCGCAGCCTATCGGGAGATAATGGGTCGGAACTTTCCCGCCATGGCGCTGGTGCAGGTGGCAGCTCTGCTCGAGGATGGTGCTAAAGTGGAAATTGAGACGACAGCGGTAATACCGCATTAGTTTAGGTTACGATCGGACACTTAAGGGAGCACTTCAAGTTACCAATATCAAACCAAACCCAATGAACGGCCCGAACAAAATGAAGCTCGGGGTGTTTTCGGCTAACTCGGCTAGCGGCCTTGCACTGACGACGGTGCCTGAACGCTGGCCGGCCGTGTGGGAGGAAATCCTTCAAGTCACGCAAATGGCCGATCGTGCGGGGTTTGAGTTTATTTTGCCGCTTGCTCGCTGGCTGGGTTTTAGTGGCTCGACTAATGCGAGATTACACTCGTTTGAGTCACTGACGCACGCTGCTGCACTGGCGGCCGCGACTGAGAACATCGCGATCTTCGCAACGGTACATACCCCGTTTGTCCATCCAGTGTTCGCCGCTAAGTCTATGACCACCATCGATCATGTCAGCGGTGGGCGCGCCGGCCTCAACATTGTCTGCGGTTGGAATGAACCGGAATATGCCGTGTTCGGAGTGGAGAAACTACAGGATGTGTATGCGCTAGGGCACGAGTGGTTTGAGGTCTATTCGCGGATCGTCGCTGGCGATGGACCGTTTGATTATGCGGGTGAATACTTCGATCTAAAAGGCGTGGTGGGCCAGCCGAGAACCGTCCAGCAGCCGGGCCCCGTAGTACTGTCAGCGGCTTTTTCTTCGACCGGGCGAGATTTTGCAGCAAAGACCAGCGACTATATATTCACGGTGTTCGACGATTTTGTCGTCGGCGCCGCGCATATAGAGGATATCAATGGCCGAGCGCATCAGCGTTCCCGCAGCTTGAAGGCATGCACGACCTGCCACGTGGTGTGTCGAGAGACTCAGGCTGAAGCCGAGGATTACTACGAGTGGTTCGCAGTGACGAATGAGGATAAAGCGGCAGTGGATCGGCATATGGCCTTAAAGAAAGAGATGTCAGGTTCTCATGATCCCAGCGCATACGAACTTTATCGTAAACGTTTTGCCGCTGG
>CAZBOQ010000285.1:0-7600 GCA_964493555.1 uncultured Gammaproteobacteria bacterium
GCGACCAACTGGTTCGAAAAACGATTTGGTTATATAGAAGCGGAGCTTGCGAGAGAGGGCAAGGAAGCGTACGAGGTCGACTTGGCCGAATTAGACCGGCTGTGGGACCTGGCAAAGCGGTGTGAGTAGTCATGTTCGGGCTGAATCATGATTGCCCCATCGTTTCTGAGTTTTCTTCGCGCGAAATAAAGGTGTAGATTCAAAGCCTATGAGTGACGATAGTCTGGC
The DNA here is from genome assembly GCA_964493555.1 of uncultured Gammaproteobacteria bacterium. Lineage (GTDB taxonomy): Bacteria > Pseudomonadota > Gammaproteobacteria > JADZEE01 > JADZEE01 > CAZBOQ01. The sequence continues at coordinate 229 of CAZBOQ010000285.1, forward strand.
AACCCGGCTGCAGATCATGCTCGAAATGCAGGACGAGATGAACAAACAGATCGATATTGACTGGCTAGACAAGGCTCGTGAATGGCATCGCGCAATTTGGATCGAATGCGGTGAACTAATGGAGCATCACGGTGGTTGGAAGTGGTGGAAAATGAGCGAGCCCGATGTGAACCAGGTGATGCTCGAGATCGTCGATATCTGGCATTTTGGTATGAGTATGCGGATCACGGTAGAGCGGAACTTCAAGGAAGTTGCAAAAGAAATGGCCGCCGAGTGGAAGCGCCCTACGGAATCACAGGGCTTTCTGTTGGATGTCGAGGATTTGGCTTCCGTAGCGCTGGTAGAGGAGCGATTCGAGGTCTCCACTATTCCGCTTCTGTTGGGGCAAATCAACCGCGAGTTCGATGATTTGTACCGTGCCTATATAGGCAAGAACGTGCTCAACGGTTTTCGCCAGGACCACGGATATCGTGATGGTAGCTATGAAAAAACTTGGCAAAGCCGAGAGGACAACGAGCATCTTAGCGAGATTCTTCTCGAACTCGACTCGAGCAGTGCGGAATTTCGTGACCATATATACCGTGCGTTGAAGGAACGTTACAGCCGTTCGGTGATTTGAGTAGAAGTCGCGGTGTGTCCCCCTCTCCCTGTCCGTCGGGAAGAGAGGGTTCAATGGACACCCTGGTTTCCAAAGCAACTAAAACTCTAGATTGTTTGGTGTTCGTGGAAACGGGATGACATCGCGGATGTTGTTGACCCCGGTTACCAGCATCAGTAGACGCTCAAAGCCCAGACCGAACCCGGAGTGGGGTGCCGTGCCAAAGCGCCGGGTCTCCAAGTACCACCAATATTCCTCTACCGGCAGGTTTAACGCTCGGAGCCGAGCGAGCAGCTGATCGTGCCGTTCCTCGCGTTGGCTGCCGCCGATTAACTCGCCGATACCCGGAACCAATAGGTCCATTGCTGCTACGGTTCGCTGATCATCGTTTTTTCTCATATAAAAAGCTTTAATATCAATTGGGTAGTTGTATATTATTACAGGCTTCTTGAAGTACTGTTCAGTCAAATACCGCTCGTGTTCTGACTGCAGATCCTTTCCCCAGGCGACCTCGAATTCGAAGTTTTCGCCAGAGGTCTTAAGGATCTCTACCGCGTCGCCATAGGGCAATCGCTCATATCGGCTTTCCGCGATATTGCGCAGGCGCTCTACCAAACCTTTGTCGATGAAACGGGTGAACAGGTTGAGATCGGATTCGCATTTGGCGAGCACGAAGCCGGCCAGGTATTGCACTATTTCCTCCGCTAATGCCATGTTGTCGTCGAGTTCAGCGAACGCCATTTCTGGTTCGACCATCCAGAATTCAGCCATGTGACGGCTAGTGTTGGAATTTTCGGAGCGAAAGGTGGGACCGAAGGTATAGACATTGCCGAGGGCAAGACAGTAGGTCTCCACCGGGAGTTGGCCGGACACCGTAAGCATCGCCGGCTTTCCGAAAAAGTCGGATTCATAATTTATCTTGGTGTTCTGTTTTGCCAGTTTTTCTAATGGTAAGGTCGTCACCTGAAACATTTCGCCAGCACCTTCGCAATCAGAACCGGTCAAGATCGGCGTATGTATTAAATTGAAGTCGCGGTCTTCGAAGAAACGATGAATCGCATGGCTCAGACGTGATCGTAAGCGAAACATCGCGCCATATTTGTTAGTGCGGCCGCGTAAATGTGCAATCGTCCGCAGGTACTCATCGCTGTGGCGTTTCTTTTGCATCGGATAGTCATCGGGACAGCGCCCAATTATGCTCAGTTCCCTCGCCTGGATTTCCCACCGCTGCTCCTTGCCGGGCGACGCTACTAACGCGCCCTGGATTGCCACCGAGGCGCCGGTGCTGGCGTTGGCGATGTTCGAATAGCCAACGGTGTCGTGATCGATAATGGCCTGGATGTTCTCAAGGCATGAACCATCATTAATTTCCAGAAATGAAAAATCCTTGGAATCGCGACGGGTGCGCACCCAACCCTTAACCAGTACTTGTTCTGTGGATGCGTCGGCGTTTAGCAATTCGATGACACGGCAACGTTTAGGTGGCATTAGTTAAGCTCCCTGTGTTGGTTACGAAAATAAATTCGGGGGGTCCGTTCGGTTTCGACGATGTATGGGTGGTTCAGATCTAATTGTCCGATAGCCTCAGGAGAGTTGCTCCGGGGGACCGCAATGAGTCTCAATTGCCCAATGCCACCGTTTGTGGCGATTGGTTAGGATGTCAACCGAATCACCGGTGCAAGGGCTTATATTTAATTCGCTGCGGTTGATCGGCATCGTCCCCAAGGCGACGGCGGCGATCGGCCTCGTAGTCGGCGTAGTTGCCTTCGAACCACATAACTTTACTGTGTCCTTCGAAAGCCAACATGTGGGTCGCGATACGGTCCAGGAACCAGCGATCATGGGAGATGACCACCACGCAGCCCGGAAAATTCAGTAGTGCCAATTCCAAGGCGCGCAATGTCTCGACATCGAGATCGTTAGTGGGCTCGTCCAACAAGAGGACGTTTCCGCCGGACCGCAACACCTTGGCGAGGTGCACGCGGTTTCTTTCTCCACCGGATAGCTCGCCGATGCGTTTTTGTTGGTCGCTTCCGCGGAAATTGAATCGGCTGACATAGGAGCGTGACGGGGTTTCGTAGTTGCCGACCTTAATGAGATCTTGACCGTCAGAGATTTCTTCCCATACGGTTCTGTTGGCATTTAGAGTGTCGCGGGACTGATCGACGTAGGCAATTTGCACGGTTTCCCCGACCCGAAGCTCTCCGCCATCGGGCGCTTCGTGTTGGACCAACATTCTGAATAGAGTGCTTTTCCCTGCACCGTTTGCGCCGATGACCCCGACGATGCCGCCGGGCGGAAGCTTGAAATCCAACCCATCGATGAGTAAGCGGCCGTCATAACCTTTCCGCAGGCCTGCTGCTTCGATTACTAGGTCACCTAGGCGCTCTCCCGGCGGAATGTAGATTTCGTTGGTTTCGCTACGGCTTTGATAATCGGACGATGTTAATTCATGAAAACGTTGCAAACGTGCTTTACCTTTCGCTTGGCGTGCCTTCTGATTGCTGCGCGCCCATTCGAGCTCAATCTGGATGGCTTTGTGGCGAGCTTTTTGTTCACGTTCCTCTTGTGCGAGTCGCCGATCTTTCTGTTCTAACCAAGAGGAATAGTTACCTTCCCACGGAATGCCGTGGCCTCTGTCCAGTTCGAGGATCCAGCCGGCGACGTTGTCAAGGAAATAGCGATCGTGGGTCACAGCGACCACCGTGCCTGGGTAGTTTTCTAAATACCGTTCCAGCCACGCAACGGACTCTGCGTCCAAATGATTGGTCGGCTCATCCAGCAACAGCATATCCGGTTGCGACAGAAGTAAGCGGCATAATGCCACACGTCTTCGTTCGCCGCCGGAAAGCTGAGTTACATCGGCTTCCCAGGGTGGCAGTCGCAGAGCGTCCGCCGCGATCTCCAAACGCCGGTCGAGTTCCCAGGCGTTCACTGCGTCCATTGCGCCTTGCAGTTTGCCCTGTTCCTCGAGCAAAGAGTTCATTTCGTCGTCTTCGAGCGGTTCGCCGAAGCGTTCGCTGATCTCGTTGAATCGCTCCAGCAGCGCTACGGTTTCTTTAACGCCTTGTTCGACATTGCCGCGCACAGTTTTCTCGGCTTCGAGCTCCGGCTCTTGTGGTAGGTAGCCGATGTTAAGGTCTTTTTGTGGGATCGCTTCGCCTTCGATTTCGGTATCCAAACCAGCCATGATCTGCAACAACGTGGATTTGCCCGCGCCGTTTAGACCAAGTACGCCGATCTTTGCACCTGGAAAAAAACTTAAGGAAATGTCATGCAAAATCTCGCGCTGTGGCGGTACTGTCTTCTTGACTCGAAGCATGCTGTAGACGTATTGGGCCATATGTAAAACTATACACGTGAAGTCGTTTTGACAGGTACCGTTTGGTTAGTTACATTTCCCGCCGCTACCGCTTCAGGTGCTTGTCTGGTTTTCGCCGGATGAGGTAAACGGGAAGCCAGTGCGTTTGCAAAAGTAAAACACTTAGGCAGACAATTCTGGCACTGCCCCCGCAACGGTAAGTGAGACGACGGATCTAGTGCCACTGCGAAGACGTGGGAAGGCGATCCGCCGGGAGAAATCCACTCACGAGTCCGGATACCGGCCTTGAACGAGAGTAAAAAGTCGCCCCGATCGCGGCCGGCGCTCGGCAGACGGTTCTTCACCGTTTGCAAACGCCACGGGATCTAATAACTGATGGTGAACAACGGGTAGGTTTGTTCGCCGGAGTAGTAAATCGTGATCATGCACGCTGTGTTGTTAACGTTGGTTATCCCGTTCATGTTGCTTGTGGGCTGCGCGCCTATAGACGCGCAAGAACTCGAGACGGTGGTTGTCAGCGCCAATCGGGCCGAAATCACAAATCTCAGAACGCCGATGAGCATCAACAGCATTGGACGAGCTGAAATCGAGGCCAGTGGCGCATTGCAGGTCAGTGATCTACTGCGTGGGCAGGGTGGTGTTCAAGTATCAGATTTATTCGGAGACGGCCATGAAGCGCGAGTAGATATGCGCGGATTCGGCGGCAGTGCTACCGACAACACGCTAGTACTTGTCGATGGCCGTCGTTTAAACAATGCGGATCTCGGTGAACCGGATCTGAATTTCATCGCGCTGAAAGATGTTGAACGGATCGAGGTTATTCGTGGCAGCGCTGGTGTCTTGTACGGTGACAAGGCGGTAGGCGGGGTCATCAATATCGTGACCCGTCAGGCGGACACTATGCGTGTCGGTTTGGAACTAGAAGGCGGTAACTATGCTCGGCGTGGTGTAAAGATCGATGCACAGAATCGACACGCTAATGGATTAGGTTACCGTTTTAGTGCCGTGCGCCGGCTTAGTGAAAATTACCGTGACGCCAATGTGCAACATTATTCTAATCTGCATGGTGGGCTGGACTTTCGTCACGGCGGAGGTCGGATTTTTGCAGAGTATTCGTTAGTCGACGAAGATCGGAAAACGCCCGGCGCGCTGTTTGCAGATCAAATTTTGCGTGATCGTCGCCAACCACTAAATCCTGGGGATTTCATTAATACAGACACCGGCGTTGGGCGATTTGGTATCGTCCAGCGACTGTTTGGTGAATGGGATCTCTATGCTGAATACACCAACCGCAAAAGCGACAGCGACGGGATCCTTTCTACCTTTGGGTCTCAGAGCTTTTTGACATTGAAACGCCATCATCGTGAGATTACGCCACGTGTGGTTGGCAGCATGGGGTTTCCCGCTGGGCGGGCGACGTTAATGTTCGGCGCGGATTTGTTTGCGACCGATTACCGTCTGTTCTCGTCAGTCGGTACAACGATCAATGATCAACGCCAATGGAGCGTCTATGCACGCGGTATTTTACCAATAACGAAACGACTGACCCTGACCGCTGGCGCACGGTACGCTTCGGTCGAAAACGATATTTTTGCATCGACGACGTTTCTTGGTGTCTCCTTGCCACATGGTTCACAGCTTGAAGACGACGCCAATGCCGAAGAGTTGGGGCTCGTCTGGCAAATCAACCCCGAATGGCGGGTGTTTGTTCGTGGTGAGACGAACTACCGGTTTCCGAATGCTGATGAGTTTTCCGGTATTGCCAATTTCAACTTGTTTCCATTCCCGGGACCACTACCCGCTCCTACGACCCAGACAGGAAATTCCATGGATTTTGGCGTGGAATGGAACGGGCGCGAGGCGCACGCCAAATTGTTGTTCTATCGTCTCTCCGTGAACGATGAAATCGCCTTTGAGCCGAATAGTGGACAGAATTTCAACGTGGGTGATTCACGCCGATTAGGTCTGGTAGTGGAGGGCCAGATTACTCCATTGCCGGGATTGCGTATCAATGCCTCGTACAGTTACATTGACGCCGAGCTCACTTCGGGGGTATTCGACGGCGCCGATGCCACCTTTGTGGCAAGTCACTCAGGGCGCATGCACGCCGAATATCAAATCGATGACGCAGCCAGTGGGTATGTCGAATTTATCGGTATTGGTGACCGCACCTTGACTGGTGACTTCAGGAACAGTCTTCCGGCTCTGTCGGGACGTGTTATCGCGAATGTCAATCTGAGTTATCGTTGGCGCGCTCTGACGGCACAATTTCGCCTGAATAACCTCTGGGACCACCAATACAGCGATGCGGGCAATCTTGGCTTTGATTTTCGCGATCCCTTTTTTCCCGTTGTTCCGACTTTTTTTCCCGCCCCGGGGAGGAATTTCCTCGTCAAGCTCCGCTATCTATACGAATAGCGCTATAGTTGGGAGAACGATGGGTAACCGGCTTTCGAAGATCTATACACGCACAGGTGATGCGGGGACTACTGGCCTTGGCGATGGCGGTCGTGTCGGTAAGGATGATCCGCGCATTACTGCTATCGGCGAAGTGGATGAACTGAATAGTCTGATCGGTTTGCTCGTAAGCATGGAGCAAGAGGATTCAGTTATTGATCCCTTGATCGATATCCAACATGATCTTTTTGATTTGGGGGGTGAGTTATCCATTCCAGGCACTGCTGTGATGACGCCGGCCCACACCGAACGTCTCGAACGACAGTTGGATTTATGGAACGCTGATCTGCCCGCTTTGAAAGAGTTCATCCTACCGGGTGGGAATACCAGCGCATCGGTCTGCCACCTCGCGCGGGCCGTCTGCCGGAGGGGAGAACGAGCGATAGTTGCGCTAAACCAACTGGAATCTTTGAATGAGCCGTCGCTTACTTATATCAACCGACTATCGGATTGGTTGTTCGTGTTGGCCCGGACGCTCGCTCGCCGTGATGAAGGAGGTGAGGTGTTTTGGGATAGGGGGGCGAGATCCTAATGGTTCATAGACCTTTAACCCCCGCTCGTTTGCAAAAGCAGACGACGGTGATCGTGCATTCTTTTCTTAGCGGTGGGCTAGGTTGAGTGTCTCAAAGACATTGTAGACCTATCCAAAAACACCCATTTCAAGCTAAAGTATGCGCAGACAACCAATTTCCCGCTAGGGGCAATCTATGAATAATTTTCCGCAAATCAACCGTACCTCGTTGATCATTGGTTTGGTATTGGCCGCCGCTCTTATCCGGCTGTTGCCGCACCCACCGAATTTCGCCCCTATCGCAGCGATGGCATTGTTCAGCGGGGCTTACATGACAGATCGTCGCCTCGCGTTCTTGGTACCGCTGGCGGCGCTGTTTCTTACAGATCTGATTCTAGGATTCCACAGCACATTGGCTTTTGTCTATGCCGCTTTTGCGGTCACTGTCGTCCTGGGTTTCTTGCTGCGGCGTAACCGTGGTACT
>CAZBOQ010000286.1:0-9633 GCA_964493555.1 uncultured Gammaproteobacteria bacterium
ATCAACACATCCATTCTCAGAATCCCACTCTAGGTTTGGAACGATTGTAGATTCTAATATGGTCCGGATGAAGTGCATGCGGATCGCAGCATCGTTCTCACTCAAGACCAGAGCCCAGAATGCTCCGAAGGTGACAAAGCCAAAACACCGGCAAGGGACAGCAAACTGGAACGAACTCCCATATCCTAAAGTCAGCCGCTGATCGTAGTCGACGCCCAAGACCGCCCGCGCCGATTCAACCAGGCAAGCAACAAGGTTGCAACGAGTCCCAAGGTCACCATGCATGTCAAAAACAAGAAAAACTTCTGATGGCCAGCCAAGCCCGGCGAGGCATCCAGGAGCCGGCCGGTTACTGCGCCAAAGAAAACATCCGGCGTATAACCGATAAAAGCAACGAATCCGACAGTAGTGCCGGTCAGGTGCTTCGGGACCTGTGTTTCATGTAGCAACGCGTAATAGAGGCCACGAAATGCATAAACGAAAATATAGCTGACCAGAAAATTGGCGAAAATTATATTCGTCCACGCTTGTGAAGGAACTGTGATAGCGAGAAATGCATAAATCCCGGTCATGAGGGCGAATGACAGCGCGATCATTTTGGTCGCGGATACCTTATCGGCAAAAACACCGGCAACGATACAACCGACGGGCCGGAGATATCCTGCGTACGCCGTGAAGCGTGCCGCCTCAACTTCGTCCATCCCAAGGACCTGCACAGCGTAAAGAGAATAATTATCGAGGCCTTTGTAAGTACAATATGCGATGACGATCACGAGCGCGTGTGTCCAGGAAATCGGCCGGCGCATTACCTGTAACATCGCATACGCTATGCCGGGTGGGTCTCCGGCCAAGCTAGGCGCAATCGGTGGTGTAGCACACCAAATCAACCCTCCTGCTAGCAGAGTCATCCCCGAATACAATAAGATCACCGCGCGCATCGCTTCGCGGCGCTCCGGCGCCGTCACAAGGTCCATATTATCCGGCATGAAGCGCTCCAACAGAATCACAGCAAGAACGGCTATCGCAGCAGCAGCCAAACCGCGGGCACCATCGAGGATGCCGAAGGCAAGACCCTGCGACAAATCCCCTCCCCATTCACGGGCTGCGCGGATCATCGCCGCCCAGAACAGGAATACAGACGTGAATCCCCACCAAGCAAATACCATGGCCGCTCCGACGAAGGCCGGAATAGTCGCCAAATAGACACCGCCCGCCGCGGTCGCCACAAGCGAAACCGTCATGAGTCCGCGCGGAGAAAAACGATCCGCGATGGGGCCGCCAAGAAAATAACAACACATTGCCACCAGGCCGTAAAAGGCGAATACATCTCCCAACTGAGTATTGGAGAAATCAAATACAGTGAGAAATATCGGTCGAAAATAGCGTGTGGTGTGGAATGGCAAACTGAATATCATTTCGCCCGCGAATACGAGTGCGAGCATAAAGAAAAAACGTGATAGTTTCTTATTCATAACGAATAAAAGGACTAATACTGATCAACATTCCCTATATAAGCTACTGGCCCGCACTCGGTCACTGAGTCCTCACCCTCAGAGGGATGACGAAAACAATAGAAACTGACTGACAAAAACTTTCGTTTATCCGTTAGCCTTGTTAGGCCGCATTTATTGACTGCTCAGATAATCTGCAAGATATTCAAGATCTTCGTCGTTAATCTCAAGCAGGCGGTAGCCGGGCATCTGGTTTTTGCCGCTTCTTACGATCAATTTAATATATGCTGCGGTTAGATCGTTTCGGGCTTCCAATAACGCCTTTTCCGCACCGCGATCAATGGCCAAGCGCAGCGTGCCTGCGTTGCCAGGCCCCTCTCCATGGCAATGTACGCACCATTTGTCAAAAACGTCCTTACCGCGCACTTCTCCTGCCCCGGTGACCTGATTTGCCAATAACAGCGGCAGCACGATGAACAAGGCTCTCACAACCCTTTCCCCCGTAAGTGCTTAGGCCAGATACCACTCTTGCCAGGAGCAAGGATCCCATTAGGATCGACGGCATCCTTGATGGTTTCGTTCAAACGCATCAAGGAATTATCGTTCCAGTTATAAGTCGCGGCGATTTGATCCATATACGCTAGGTGAGTGCGATATTCGCCATAACCTTCGCGCGCAGCCTCCTCGATCAATATGCCGAACAGTTCCCGTGCTTTTTCTCGTTCCTGCGGATCCAGGTATCTAAAGATCAGCACAAGGATATGGTGTAACTCACGCCAACCAACGATGAACAAACCAAAATAATCGAAACCGAACTCGCGTACGCGGTCACGGATCATGGCGTATTGTTTTAGTGCTTCCGCTCCGTTAGTTGGTGAAACCGGAGTAAAATCGACGTGCCCACCGCCGTCAACCCAGTTCATGTTGGTAAACTCGGTCAGGTTAGGCACGCCCGACATCAACTTGGTTCGGTATTCCATAGCGATATCGCCTTCTCGATCTTCACGCAAATAGAATTTTGCGCCAGGTATTTTCGTGAATGCGTCCCGGATAACCTCCCAGCTCGCGTCCATGATTTTATCGGGACCGTACAATGCAGCGTAGAAGTTCCACATACCGATCTTGTGATCAGCCATCATTTTTTTCGCTGCACTGTCCGGTAGCGGACCCTCGCCCGCATAGTATTGCTTTTTAGTACTTTTTATCGCGCCTTCAAAAAGCAGACTGGCCATCACTGCAGCATTAGGGATCACCATGGAAACCTTGAGCGGCAACATGATATCGACTAGCGCTTCGAGATCTTCCTCTCGCGGAACAGTGATCATGATGGGTCGATAACCGGGCGGCTCCGGCATCAGCCAGATGCCAAGCTTTGTGACCACGCCGAAATTTGACTGGGTGAATATTCCGTCCAAGTATGGGCCGAAACCATACTTGAACAACTGCCAAGTATTGTTGCCTGGTAATGCGCCCATACCAGTACGCACGACGTCACCATTCGCAAGAACAACCTCCATACCGCACTGCATGCTGAAATGATCGCCGTACGGGGTGTACCCCACCCCGCGATCGACGGTGTTCCCGAGCACACTGCCCCATCCCGCCGCCGGTACGTCCAACCACAGCTTGATATCGTTTTCTTGCAGATATTCGTAGAGATCCATGTAACTAACACCAGGCTCTACCAATGCGTAGCCGAATTCTTCATTGACTTCGAGGATCCGGTTCATGCGTTTCAAATCGAGCATGACGCTGCCGGGCAATCGTGGTGCCGGGCCGCCGTAACCCTGATTCCTGCCACCCGAGATAGGGGACATCGGGATCCGATATTGATTGGCAATTTGCAAAAGCTTTTGGATCTGTTCGACGTTGGCGGGAGCGACCGCTGCGGAGGCAACGAAATGATCAGGTTCGAGGATTGAATAAGAATCGCGATACCCCGCAACCGATTTTGCATCGCGCAGTACCCAGCGCTTGCCGATAGCGCCAACCATGGCATCCAGCGCTTCGTCAAGTATTTTATCGGTGATCCCAAAAGGTAGTTTACGCGGCATGTGTTTATCCTCGAGTGTCCGGCAGAGCTTAATCTAAATTTGGCTCACTCGACCAATGCGATTAGTTTGCGGCCCTCCCCTAACCTCTTTCGCGGTGGCAAATACGCCCTTTCCTGCTCACTTACCTCCTTCTCTGCCATTCCTGTTAGTCAGACACGCAACTCTCCGCTTAGCTATGATCTGCACCCTCCCCGTTCGGGTGAGGCTGCCGAGAAGCCCGCTTTACTGTTTACGCCCTCTCGCCTGAACCGCTTTGCGCCGTGCCGCTATATCCGATTCGTCGAATCGAGATTGGGCAAATATTCGACTCGCATCGGCTTCGATACGCATACCCGCTTCAAGGGTAGTATCCCAGCCTTCGTCCATGATGCGTTTGAGTTCGCTGCGGATCGCCGGATCCGTAGAGGCGATATCGGCTGCCAATGCCAAACATTCGGGCATCAATCTCTCCGGGGCGACCACGCGGTTCACCAGGCCCCACTCGTAGGCCCGTTCAGCATCGAGAAAATTACCACTGAGACTCAATTCCTTCGCACGGTTGATACCGATTAATCGCGGCAAACGCTGCGAGATCCCCCAACCCGGCATAAGTCCTACCCGAGCGTGGGTATCAGCGAAGCGGGCTTGGTTGGAACAAACCAGAATGTCGCACATCAGTGCCAGTTCAAAACCGCCGGTGATCGCAAAACCGTTGACAGCACCGATAACGGGCAAATGGAAATCGGCTAGACACTCGGCGATGCCCTGACCGGTCACTGCTTGAGTCGCACTTTCGTCGGCCTCGACTTCCCCGCCCAGTTCTTTCAGATCCATCCCCGCGCAAAATGCCCGGCCGGCGCCGGTAAGTATGACTACCGCGGTCCCCGTGTCGTTTCTGAGCCGCTTAAATACCGCGACAAACTCCCGGCGAAGTGCGGCCGACAGGGCATTCATGGCGTCGGGACGATTGAGAGTGACCGTTACTATACGATCGCTTTTTTTCGTCAACACCAAATCGCCCATAATCAGTCCCGCAAACTCATCACATAGAAACCGCGCCGATCCAGCACCAAAGATGCGTCAGGCGGCACCAAAACGGTAGTCGTTTCCTCTTCGACGATCGCCGGTCCTTCAATTTCAGCCTGGGAATGTAATTCATCACCACGATAAACCGACACCGAAACAATGTCCGGCGGTGTTACCAGTGCGATCTCACGATGGCCGACCGGCTTAGCATCGGCATCACGACCCAAGTCAGCCGGTACCAGTGCGCTTTGAGCACGTGTCGCAACGGTAGTGACGCGCAGAGAAACCATTTCCGGCTCATTGTCGCTCTCGCGATAGGTATACAGTTGCTCGTGGCGTTCATGAAAACGTTCGCGTAACTGTGCGATTTTTGCACCATCAAGGATCCCGCCGGGCACGCTGACATCACAATAATGGATTTGATCGATGTATTTCATCTCCGCCGTACGTTCGCTCCGAACTTGATGCTCATCGCTTAGAGCATTGCTAAGGGCATCCCGCCCTTCGCTTTCCATCTCGGCAATCAATCCATTGGCAGATTTCAAACTCAGCGTGGACAAATGCGCAGAACAGGCACGAATGCTGTCGTAACGAAGATCGGCGGTAGCACCCCCAAGTGCACATAACGTGCCAGCGATCCGTGGGATCAAGACCTTCTTTATACCCAATTCGCGCGCAAGCAATCCAGCGAATGCAGGGCCCGCACCGCCGCCCACGACCAACAAGTAGTCACGCGGATCATGGCCCCTCTCTATCGATGCAATGCGGATACCCTCAACCATATTGCGCGTCGTGAGTTCGATGACACCCCGTGCCGCGTCGAAGACGTCGAGATCCGCAGGTTCGGCAATGTTGTGGCGAATAACCTCCGCCGCCCGGTCCGGGGCTATGGACATCGAACCGCCGAGTAGTCCGCTGGTCGGCAAATAGCCAGCAACTACCAGTGCATCGGTGACTGTCGCCTGGGTTCCTCCCCTCCCATAACAGGCAGGACCCGGATAAGCCTCAGCGCTTTCAGGACCGACCTTCATCAGTCCACTTTCATCCATGCGGGAAATACTGCCAACACCGGCACCGATACTTGTCACATTAACCATCGGCAGACCGATACGGACACGCGCCACCTCTGCGCTTGTAACGACGTCTGGCAGGCCCCCCTTCACTAAGCAAATGTCAAAACTGGTGCCCCCCATATCAACAGAAATAACATCTCGAGAACCAACCTGTTCTCCGTACCAGAGCGCCGCTACTGGTCCGCCAGCGGGACCTGAGTTCAATGCGACTACTGGTCGTTCCAACAACACCTCCGGTGTGGTGACACCGCCATTCGATTGCATCACGAACAAGGTACCCGCGAACCCTTCGTCGCTCAGCGCCGTTTCGATCTGCTTGACGTATTTGCGCATCGCGGGTCCAACATAAGCGTTGGCTACAGTCGTACTGGTACGTGTGTATTCACCAAGTCGCGGCAAAATCGCGAGTGAACTTGAAACGAAACACTCCGGCATTGCTTCTCTTACCAACATTTCGATGCGTTGTTCATGTGCCGGGTGCAGAAATGACCACAAACAGGAGATTGCGACTGCATCCACCTTTAGGCGTACCAGTTCGTGCAGTTGCTCACGAAGTTGCGCTTCATCCAGTAGCTGGTGAACTCGCCCATCAGCCAGTACGCGTTCCCGAACACCGAGGCGCCGGTGCGCTGGGACGATCGGCGTTGCTGCCGGGTAACGAAAATCCCAACGATGGCCGTCCTCCTTATGGCCCAGACGAATTTCGATCGAATCCTCGTGCCCCTGGGTGACCAGTAACCCGGTACGAGCACCGTTGCGCTGGATCAGAGTATTGAGCGCAACGGTTGTTCCTTATACAACGACATCGCATTCGCCTAAAAATGTATTCACATCCAGCGAGACGCGCCCTGCCAGTCCCGCGAGCCCCTCGAGTAACACCCGTTCGGGGGCAACAGGATCTGACGGTAACTTGTGCACTATCATGGCACCACGATCCGATAACGCGACCAGATCGGTAAACGTGCCGCCGGTATCGACGCCGACGCGATAGCTCATGCTCGCGTGTTACGTAGGCGTTCGGTGCCTGCCTCATCGACCACAAGCGTTTCCGGATCGATGTCCACACCGTAGTCGAATACTGCCGCTTGCGCCGATACTTTGCGGTTCAGGACATCCTCCGCCACTGTTTCGGCCGGACGTTCATAAGGATCGCCCGCGCCGCCACCACCGGAAGTCTGACTGCGATAACGTTCGCCAGGACCGACCTTAATGATTTCGTTTTGCGTTATTTCCCTCAATACTTCGTCGCCGCGCAGATGCCAGGCACGCGCCACCTTCTTGTCCATAAAATCCCTATGAGCGACGGCGGCGCCAACACTGGGCGGCGGATGATGCGCACCCTCACCCCACGCGATCACCGTCATCTCGTGATCCAACGGTTCTATCTCGGTGATGAGTCCACAGCCACCGCGCCATTCACCGGGCATCGCGGAGTCTTCAGCCAACTCCAAACGGTTGACAATAATCGGCGCGAGCGTTTCGACGATCTCAGTATCCCCGATCTGTGCGCCGCCGAGCCCCGCCTGCGCGCCGATGGCATGCCAACCATCCTCCCCGCCGCTAACCGCGCCCGCTCCACCAATCAACGAAGAGATGACTAAATCGAGATAAGGTTCACCCGTATCCGGCCGTTCGCCGGTAATGTTGAACGCCCAGGTGTGATTCCAGCCGGCGATCGCATGTCTAGCATCGGCTTTGATCAGTCCGGTTCGGATCAGATCGCAAATCGTCTCCTGTGGGCCGCCAGTACAGTTGACGTGTGGCGCAGGTTCAGTCGCATTCAACATGGTACCTCGCGGGCCAAAATCCACTTTCACCGGACGGTATAAGCCTTCGTTAAACGGCGGTTGTACCTGAGCAAACATCATCAATCCCGCATAGACGCCACTCAGTGTGTTAGAACGATAGGAGTTAGTGTAGTAATCGAGCTGCGGCGGCGAGTCTAGCCTAATTCGTATTTCGTCAGCCGCAATGGTAATTTCAGCATAGAGCGTTTGATCACCGCGCCCGTGTCCGGTGTCCTCAGCGATCACAGTGGACTCATACACCCCATCAGGTAAGGCACTGATCTTCTCCCGCATATGCGCTTCAGCAAGATCTAGTAGTCGTTCCACGCAAACCTTGACCACATCCTTGCCGTAGCGCTGCACCAACTCACGTAGCCGCCTCTCACCAAGCGAGATCGCGCCCAACTGTGCATTCATGTCGCCTCGTTGAAATTTTCGTGAGCGAAAATTTGTCAGGATCATATTCATGATATCCCGGCGCATTTCACCCCGATCGATGAGCTTGATCGGCGGGATCCGTAAGCCTTCGGCGAAAATCTCAGTAGCATTGCTATTGTAACTACCCGGCACCGGTCCGCCGACATCGATCATGTGGCCTTTACTCACCACCCAGAACACCAGCTCACGCTCGAAGAAAACGGGTTTGTACATGCAGATATCGGGGAGATGACTGCCATCGTAGGTCGGATCGTTATGTAAATACACATCGCCCTCGTAGATTTCCCCCTCGAAGTATTTCGCAATCGATTTGGTGGCCAACACCATGGAACCGAGATGAGTGGGAATATCCTCACCCTGTACAATCATTCGCGCGTCCCAATCGAACAGCGCGTTCGAGTAATCGCGGGCAATTGCATAGACGCTGGAGCGCCCGGTCTGCTCCATCGTCGTGGTCATACCGCGTTGTGCTGCCTGTAATGCCCCTTGAACTACCGCCAAGGTGACGGAATCGACCGTATCATTCATCGGATTTCACCTGTCACTTCTATATTTTAAGCTGGAGCCCCACGGCACATGTAGTTAAACCGCAATGTTAGCCAAAATATATCGAAGACCGACGTTATTTGATATCTTGCCGCCACTCCAGAGGAACGTAAATGCGACGAACCTTACCACCCGGCGTCAGTACTGAGACATTCACAGAAGCACTTTCTGGTTTCAGCAAAATCGTTGGTCCCGAGTACGTATTCACCGGCTCAGCGTTAGAAAGTTACCTGGATCCTTACGCCATTGTAGATCCGGAGCGCTACGCACCATCTGCGGCGGTTGCACCAGACAACGTCGAACAGATCCAGAAAATCCTTAAGATCGCTAATGACCACCGGATCCCGCTCTGGACGATTTCAACGGGCAAGAATCTCGCTTACGGTGGACCGGCACCGCGTTTACCTGGCAGCATGGTCCTCGATCTGAAACGCATGAATCGCATCCTCGATGTTAACGAGGAATTCGGCTACGCACTGGTCGAACCCGGGGTCAGTTATTTCGATCTATTCGAATACATCCGTGAGAAAGGCCTCAAATTATGGATTGATGTGCCCAGCCCCGGCTGGGGAAGCGTCCTAGCTAACGCATTGGAACGTGGTGGTGGACATACCCCCTACGGCGATCATTTCGGAATGCAGTGCGGTATGGAGGTAGTACTGGCCGACGGTGACGTGGTGCGCACTGGCATGGGCGCTCTGCCTGACAACAATACGTGGCAACTTTTCAAATACGGTTTTGGTCCTTACCTTGATGGAATCTTTACCCAATCGAATTTTGGCGTCGTCACCAAGATGGGAATCTGGTTGATGCCCGAACCACCAGGCTACCGGCCATTCATGATCACGTTTCCGCGAGAAGAAGACATCGAGCAGATCGTGGAGATCCTACGGCCGCTGAAGATCAACAACGTCATTCACAACGCCGCAGTGATCGCCCATATGCAATTTCAGGCTGCGATCCAAACCGCGAAATCAGAATACTACACAGGCGATGGTCCACTACCGGACAGCGTTGCGCGCAAGATCATGGCCGATCAGGATATCGGTATGTGGAATTTCTACGGCGCGTTGTACGGACCGGATCTAATTCTAGACGCCCATTGGGAGGTGATCCGCGACGCGTTCTCGGCGATCCCCGGTACGAAATTCTTTCTTGCCGACGATCGCCCCGACGATCCCGTCATGAAATACCGCATCAAAGGCATGTCCGGTGTACCCAACTTGTCGGAATTTGGATTTCTAAATTGGCGCGGCAACAGCGCGCACATCGACTTCTC